>CACFYR010000001.1 GCA_902570505.1 uncultured Pelagibacteraceae bacterium
TTTTGTTTTTTCAAAATTTTCATAAATTCTTGTGATATTTCTTTATCTAAACCAGGTGTTATATGATCAAGATATTCAATAACATGAACCTCTGAACCTAATCTCGACCATACTGATCCCATTTCAAGACCAATATATCCAGCTCCAATTATAAGCATTTTTTTTGGAACTTTTGGAATATTTAGTGCTCCGGTTGATGACAAAATTTTTTCTTCATCAAATTCTATTCCTGGTAACGATACAGCCTCTGAGCCTGTGCTTATAACAATATTTTTAGTTTCAATATTTTTTTCATCATCATTACTCTTTATTAATATTTTATTTTTATCTAAAATGCTTCCGTATCCTTTAAAATAAGTTACTTTATTTTTCTTAAATAAAAATTCGACTCCTTTTGTTAAAATTGTTACTGCTTTATCTTTATTTTTCATCATTTTTGACAAATTCAGCTTTATATCACCAGTTTCAATTCCAATTTTAGAAAAATCTTTAGCCTGATGGAATGCCTCTGACAAATTTAAGAGGCTTTTAGAAGGTATACATCCAATGTTAAGACAAGTTCCTCCAAGAGTGCCTCTTGATTCAATACATGCTGTCTTTAAACCAAGTTGTGAAGCCCTTATTGCGCAAACATATCCAGCAGGTCCACCTCCAATTACTGTAACATCGAATTTTTCTGACATTTAATTATCTAAAAACAACTTTTCAGGTTCCTCTAAATTATCTTTAATTTCTCTAAGAAAAGATACAGCTTCCTTACCATCTATAATTCTATGATCATAAGATAGCGCCAAATACATTACAGGCTTTATTTGAATGCTTCCATTAACAGCTATAGGTCTATCAACAATGTTATGCATTCCTAGAACTCCTGATTGAGGTGGATTTAATATTGGAGTAGACAACATAGAACCATATACACCTCCATTACTTATTGTAAATGTTCCACCTTGTAAGTCATCAATCGATAAAGAACCACTATTTGCTTTATCCGATAAAGTTTTTATATTGCTTTCAATATCTGCAAATGACATTTCATCTGCATTTTTTAAAACAGGTACAACTAATCCTTTTTCAGTTCCAACTGCAAAACTAATATTATAATAATTTTTATAAATTATGTCGTTGTTTTCTATCTCTGCATTCACTACAGGATATAACTTTAAACTTTTTATTGAAGCCTTCACAAAAAATGACATAAAGCCTAATTTTGTACCAAATTTATTTTTAAACTCGTCTTGATTTTCTTTTCTAAAATTTATTACCTTGGACATATCTACTTCGTTAAAAGTAGTTAGCATTGCTGCGTTTTCTTGCGCAGATTTTAATCTTTTCGCAATTGTTTGTCTCAATCTAGACATTTGTATTCTTTCTTCCGGACCATACTTTATTTTTCTTTGATTTGGTTCTGGTGTCTTATTCATTAAATTTAAAAGATCACCTTTTAAAATTGCTCCACGCTTTCCAGATCCTCTAATTCCCTCAAGTTTCAAATTTTTTTCCGTAACTATTTTTCTAACTGCTGGTGAAAGATTATTATTCAAAATCTCAGATTTTCCATTTTTAATCTCATTTGTTAGAACTAATGGTTCATCCTTATCCTCTATATCAAAAATTTTAGTTTCTATCTGTTCGTCTTTTTGTTGATTAGATTTTATAACATCTTCTTTTTTAGATTTTTCCTCTACAAAACTTTCTGCCTCTGCAATTATTTTCTCTGTAACTGGTGGAATTTTTTCGATTTTTTGCAATTTTTCGGGCTGATCATTAGAGCCACTTGAAACGATGCCCAAGATTGATCCAACTTCTACATTATCTCCATCTTTGGAATTTATTTTTGAGATTACCCCGCTAACAGGAGACGGAACCTCTAAATTTACTTTATCGGTCTCTAACTCTACGACTGGCTCATCTACAGATACTTTTTCTCCCTCTTTTTTTAACCAACGTGCAACTGTAGCCTCGGTTACACTTTCTCCAAGAACTGGGACTAATATATTTTCGCTCATATTTATTCAAATACTTTTTTTATAATTTCTTCTTGTTGGGCAACATGTCTTTTTGCATACCCTGTTGCAGGTGAAGCAGCTGGGTTTCTACCAATATAAGAAATTTTATTATTATTAGCGCCAATATACTCTAAAGTCCATTGTATATAATCTCTAACTGAGCTCCAAGCCCCCATATTTTTTGGTTCCTCTTGACACCAAAAAAAACTAGCATTTTTCGCATATTTTTTAGTCTCTTTTACTAAAGACTTTACCGGAAAAGGATAAAGTTGTTCTACTCTAATTAAAACTACGTCATCTTTTTTAATTCTCTCTCTTGATTTAAGTAAATCGAAATAAATTTTTCCAGAACATATAATTACCTTCCTAATGTCTTTATCTTTTTTTAATTTGATAAAATTTCCACTGTCAGTATAGGAGTGATCTTTGAGAACTCTGTGAAACGACTTATTTTTTTCAAAATCTTCCAGATTTGACACACATAATTTATTTCTTAGTAAAGATTTCGGGGTCATTATTATTAAAGGTTTTCTAAAATCTCTATGAATTTGTCGTCTTAAAACATGAAAGTAATTAGCTGGAGTTGTACAATTGACTACTTGTAAATTTTCTTGTCCGCTTAATTGTAAAAATCTCTCAAGTCTTGCTGATGAATGTTCCGGTCCTTGACCTTCGTATCCATGGGGTAGCAACATAACTAATCCTGAAGCTCTACTCCATTTTCTCTCTCCAGAGGAAATAAATTGGTCAATGACTACTTGAGCACCATTTGCAAAATCACCAAACTGCGCTTCCCATAAAGTTAAAGTCTCAGGTTCAACTAAACTATAACCATATTCAAAACCTAGAACAGCTAATTCAGATAAAAAACTATCAACTATTTCAAAACTTTTTTGTTTATTTGAAATATTATTGAGTGGAATATATCTTGAATTATCGTCTTGGTTTCTTAACACTGAATGCCTTTGGCTAAATGTTCCTCTGCCAGAATCTTGTCCAACTAATCTAACAGGGAAACCTTCATTAAGAAGGGTGCCAAATGCTAATGCCTCTGCGGTTGACCAATCAATATTTTTTTTTGAAATTACCGTCTCATGTCTTTTGGTAAATATTCTTTTGATCGTTTTATGAGCTTTAAGTTCTTCACCTAAATAACTTATCTTTTCAGAAATATTTATTAAACTCTCAGATTTTACACCTGTTTTACCTCTTCTATCTTTACCTTTTTGGGGTCTGTAACGAGACCATGTGCCAGTAAACCAATCTAGTTTAGGTTTATCATCTTTAGCTGATTTAAATTGATTTTCTAAAAGAACATTGAATTGATTTTTTTCTTTTTGATATTCTTCCTCAGAAATTAAATTTTCTTTTATTAATTTTGAAGAGTAAATATTTAATGTGGTTTTATGTGACTTAATTTTTTTATACATTAATGGTTGAGTAAAAGAAGGCTCATCTCCTTCGTTATGACCAAACCTTCTGTAACAAATTAAATCAATAACAACATCTTTATTAAATTTTTGTCTAAACTCGATTGCAATTTTTGCACAATGGACTACTGCTTCTGGATCATCACCATTGCAATGTAAAATAGGCGACTCCACAACTTTACCTAAATCTGAGGGATAAGGACTTGACCTTGCAAATCTAGGACTTGTTGTAAATCCAATTTGATTATTTACAATTATATGAATTGTGCCACCAGTATTATGTCCTTTAAGACCAGACATAGCAAAGCATTCTGCAACCACTCCTTGTCCTGCAAATGCAGCGTCACCATGAATTAATATTGGTATAACTTGACGTCTTTGTTTATCGTTATGATAGAATTGTTTAGCTCTCACTTGTCCTAATACTACAGGATTTACAGCTTCTAGATGAGATGGATTATCTGTTAAGCTAACATGAACAGAATTACCATCAAATTCTCTATTTGAAGACGCCCCGAGATGATACTTTACATCGCCAGCTGAATCTTCACTTTTGGAATCTAGTTCTCCAGCAAACTCATTAAAAATTCTTTTATAAGATTTTTGTAAAACATTTGCTAAAACATTAAGTCTTCCTCTGTGTGGCATTCCGATTTTAATTTCTTTAACACCAAGTTGTCCTCCTCTTTTAATGATCTGTTCTAATGCTGGTACTAAAGATTCTCCTCCATCTAATCCAAATCTTTTGGTTCCAATAAATTTTTTTGCCAAAAATTTTTCAAATCCCTCTGCTTTTATTATAGTTTTAAGAATTGCTTTTTTTCCATTATTTGTAAAATTAATTTGATTTTCTTCTTTTTCCATTCTCTCTCTAAACCATACTTTTTCAGTTGGGTCTGAGATATGCATAAATTCTGCTCCAATTGTTGAGCAATATACTTTTCTTAACTTGGACATTATTTCATTAATACTTGCGTAATTTTTATCTAGATAAGAGCTGACATAAATTTTTCTGTTATAGTCTTCTTTTGTAAAACCATGATCAGATGGATGTAGTTCGTGTAGGTAGTCTCTTTTCATCATTCCAAGAGGGTCTAGATTTGCTATTAAATGACCTCTAATTCTATAAGCTCTTATTAGTGCTATTGCTTTAACCGAATCTATTTTTTCTTTTTCAAAATCTGTTGAGTTGATTTTCTTTTTTATTAAGTAATCATTATTTTTACTCCAAGATGGTCCTCTAATATCCTTGAGTATTGAAGATGTGTCCTCGTTTAATTCTTGAAAATAATTTTTCCAGCTATCTGGCAATGATGCATCTTCATTAATATATTTTATATACATCTGTTCTATAAAAGAGCTGTTAGTCTTTGACAAAAAAGATGTTTTTTTAAGATTTAAATTTTTTTCCGCACTCATTAATAGTTTTTTATTATAGTGTCTGAAAAGAATATTTAAAGTGACAATTTGTTTAATAGGGTTTTTCCTATATCTGCTGGTGATTTAGCAATTGAAATGCCAGCTTCTTGCATTGTCTTTATTTTTTCCATGGCTCCGCCTTTACCACCTGATATTATTGCACCCGCATGTCCCATTCTTCTTCCTGGTGGAGCTGTTATTCCAGCGATGAAACCAACCATTGGTTTTTTTATTTTATGATTTTTTATGAAATCTGATGCCTCCTCTTCTGCTGAACCTCCAATTTCACCAATCATAACTATAGACTCAGTTTCTGGATCGTTCAAAAATAGTTCAAGACAATCTATGAAATTTGTTCCATTTATTGGATCCCCGCCGATACCTATGCAGGTAGATTGTCCTAATCCTAACTTTGAGGTTTGATCTACAGCTTCATAAGTCAGGGTTCCAGATCTCGAAACAATTCCTACTGAGCCCTTTTTGTGAATATTGCCTGGCATAATACCAATTTTACATTCATCAGGAGTAATTATTCCCGGACAATTTGGGCCTATTAATTTAGATTTAGAATTAGAAAGATGTTTTTTCACATTCAACATATCTATGACTGGAATTCCCTCTGTTATACAAACTATGATTTCAATTGATGCATTAATAGCTTCTATTATTGCATTAGCGGCAAACTTTGCAGGAACATAAATCATTGATGCATTTGCGTTTGTTGCAGTCACAGCATCTTTTACAGAATTAAAAACTGGTTTTCCAAGATGGATTTGACCACCTTTTCTTGGTGTAACACCACCAACTAAATTAGTTCCATATTTTAAAGCTTGTTCTGAATGAAAAGTGCCATGTGAACCAGTAAATCCTTGGCATATAAGTTTAGTATTTTTATCAACTAAAATTGACATTATTTAATAGCGTTAACAATTTTCTCTGCAGCATCTGATAAATCTGAAGCCGGAATAATTTTTAATTTAGAGTTATTTAATATTTTATTTCCCTCTTCAACATTAGTGCCTGCCAATCTTACAACAATTGGTAAATCTATTTTTATTTCACTTGCAGCATCCACAACACCTGCCGCAAGAACATCACATCTCATTATGCCGCCGAAAATATTAATCAAAATACCTTTAACATTTTCATCTGATAAAATCAGTTTTAGCGCTGCGGAAACTTTTTCTTTTGATGCACCACCTCCAACGTCTAAAAAATTTGCTGGGGTTTGACCATATAATTTGATTATATCCATAGTAGCCATAGCCAAGCCAGCACCATTAACCATGCATCCTATATTGCCATCTAATTTTATATAAGATAAACCATGTTTACTTGCCTCTATTTCTGTCTCCTCTTCCTCTTTTAAATCCCTTAAATCTAAATGTTCTGGGTGTCGAAAAAGCGCGTTATCATCTAATATTACTTTGGCATCTAAACAAACTATATTATTTTCTTTTGTGAGTATTAATGGGTTAATCTCAATTAAACTTGCATCTTTTTCAATAAACATTTTGTATAGATTTTTTATTAAATCTACGCCTTGATCTTTTGCATCATATTCTAAGTTAAAAACTTTTATTATTTTTTCACAATCACTCTCGGATATGTCTGTACTAATATCAACTTTTGTAGTGATGATTTGTTCGGGTGTTTTTACTGCAGTTTCCTCAATATCCATTCCACCTTGAACACTAGAAATAAAAGCAATTTTTGAACTTTTTCTATCAACTAGACAAGATAAATAAAATTCTTTGTCTATGTTTGATGCTTCCTCGACATACAATCTCTCAACTTTTCTTCCTTTTGGTCCAGTCTGATGAGTTATTAAAGTCTTTCCAAAAAGTTGATTAGCAGCTTGTTTAAGTTCCTCCAAACTATTTGCAATTGTGATCCCACCTGCTTTCCCTCTGCCTCCAGCATGGATTTGTGCCTTCAAAACATACTTTTCAGTAGTGAGAAGTTTTGACTTTTGTAAAATTTCGTCCACACTAAAACCAAATACGCCCACAGGAACGGGCACACCATACTCTTTTAAAAGCTTTTTTGCCTGATGCTCATGTATATTCATTATCTATTCAAATCCGGATCAATTTTAATAGCTGCTTCCCAAAGTTTTTTTACCGCTTCAACTGATTTTAGAAAATCGTCTTTCTCATTGCTCAATAAATTAATTTCAGTAATTTTTTCAACACCGTTTTTTCCAATTATCACTGGGACACCAGCATAAATATCTTTTACACCATATTCACCATTAATATAAACCGCACACGGTAGTAATTTTTTTTCATCGTTAATATAACTTATTGCCATCTCTACACCTGAAGCAGCTGGAGCATAATAAGCAGATCCTTTTTCAAGATATTTAACTATTTCTGCACCACCATCTCTTGTTCTCTGATTTATTTCTTCTATTCTTTCTTTTGTAATTATGCCATCGTTGACTAAATCTAAAAGCTTTTTTCCATTTATTTTAGTGAAACCTGGTAATGGAACCATGGTATCTCCATGACCTCCCATTACTAGAGCTTCAATGTTTTTTACAGGGACATTGAGTTCTACAGATAAAAATAATTTATATCTTGAAGAATCTAATATTCCAGCCATTCCAACCACTTTGTTTTTTGGCAAATTTGAGTATTTTTGTAAAGCCATAACCATCACATCCAATGGATTTGTTATACAAATAACAAAGGCATCTGGACAATTTGATTTAATACCTTCAGCAACCTGTTTCATTATTTTTAAATTTATCCCAAGCAAATCATCTCTGCTCATTCCAGGTTTTCTAGGAACGCCTGCAGTAATAATAATAACGTCTGAATTTTTTATATCTTTATAATCATTTGTTCCTGAAAATTTAACATTAAAACCATCCACAGAGGATGATTGCGCTATATCTAAAGCTTTACCTTTCGCAACACCAGAGGCAACATCGAATAATACTACTTCTGAAACTACCTCTTTAAGACCGAGTAAATGAGCTAAAGTACCTCCAATCTGACCCGCGCCAATTAATGATATTTTTTTTCCCATTTTTATTTCATAGTGGGCATTACAAACTCAGGGTTTGATCTTATTCCTGATGGCCATCTTGAGGTTATTGTTTTAAGTTTAGTATAAAATCTCACACCTTCAGGACCATGCATATGCTGATCCCCGAATAGTGATCTTTTCCATCCACCAAAACTATGGAATGCCATTGGAACTGGTATAGGTATATTTATTCCTACCATTCCAACTTTTATTTTACTTGAAAATGATCTTGCAGCGTCGCCATCTCTTGTAAAAATACTAACACCATTACCATACTCATGATTATTCACTAATTCCGAAGCTTCATGAAAGTCTTTTGCTCTCACAACCGATAATACTGGTCCAAAGATTTCTTCCTTATAAATTCTCATTTCTTTTTTTACATTATCAAATAAACATCCACCCATAAAAAAACCATTTTCATAACCTTGAAGTTTTAAATTTCTACCGTCAACAACGAGATTTGCACCCTCTTTGACACCCAAATCTACATATCCTTTTACTTTTTCTAAATGTTCTTTAGTTATTAGTGGTCCCATTTCAGAATTTTTATCCATTCCAGGACCAACTTTTAAAGCTTCAACTTTTTTTGATAAATTATTAACTAATTTATCTCCAATATCTCCTACTGCAACTGCAACTGATTGTGCCATACATCTTTCACCAGCAGATCCATAAGCTGCTCCCATCAAACCATTGACTGCTTGATCTAAATCGCAATCTGGCATTACAACACAATGATTTTTTGCTCCACCTAATGCTTGAACTCTTTTCTCATTTTTTGCTGCATTTTCATAAATATACTTAGCAATTGGAGTAGATCCAACAAAGCTAACTGCCTGAATGTCTTTATTATTTAAAATTGCATCAACAACCTCTTTATCTCCATTAATCACGTTAAATACTCCATCTGGCAATCCTGCTTCATTTAATAATTCTGCAAGCCTAAATGCACAAGATGGATCTTTTTCAGATGGTTTTAGAATAAATGAGTTTCCACATGCTATTGCCATTGGAAACATCCACATTGGAACCATCGCAGGAAAATTAAAAGGTGTTATGCCTGCACACACACCAAGTGGTTGTCTTATTGACCAACTATCAACTTCTGATCCAACATTTTCTGTAAATTCACCTTTTAGTATTTGAGGGATGCCACATGCAAACTCTACAACTTCTAGTCCTCTTGTTAATGATCCTTTTGCATCTTCATAAACTTTACCGTGTTCAGAGACTATCAGCTTTATTATATCATCTGAATTTTTCTCAATTAATTCTTTAAACTTAAACATTACTCTTGCTCTTTGTAGCGGTGGTTTCAATGACCAGCTTTCATAAGCTTTTTTTGCAATTTCAACAGTTTTATTAAGATCTTCTTTATTACCCAATATTACCTCAGACTCTTGATCGCCAGTTGCAGGGTTGTATACTTTACCTTTTTTTGATGAACTTCCTTTGTATGTTTTACCATTTACAAAGTGTTGTATTAAATTCATGACGATTTTATTTAATTAAGTAATTAGCTTGTTGCAAGCATTTTTTTAATAGATGCTATCGCTTTTGCTGGATTTAATCCTTTTGGACATGCATTTGTACAATTCATGATAGTGTGGCATCTATAAAGCTTTAATTCATCTGCAACTTTTTTTAATCTTTCTTTTCTATCTTCATCTCTAGAATCTATTATCCACCTATATGCTTGTAGCAACACAGCTGGACCTAGATATTTATCTCCATTCCACCAATAACTTGGACAAGAAGTTGAGCAACAAGCACACATTATACATTCATACAGTCCATCCAATTTTGCTCTATCCTCTTTAGATTGTATATTTTCCTTATCAGATTTATTACTGGAATTTTTTAACCATGGCTCGACAGATTCGTACTGTTTGTATAGCGTACTTAAATCTCCAATTAGATCTTTCAAAACTTTTAGATGTGGCAAGGGATAAATATTTATATCTCCTTTTATCTCTGAATGAGCTTTTGTACATGCTAATCCATTTTTACCGTCCATATTCATAGCACAAGACCCACATACTCCGTGTGCACATGATCTTCTATAAGCAATTGATGGATCTATTTCATTTTTTATTTTATTAAGAAGGTCTAAAACTTTCGATGGACAGTTATCCATATCAACTTCATATGTGTCTATTCTAGGATTTTCTCCTGTAGAAGGATCCCACCTATAAATATTTACCTTACGTAAATTTTTTGAGCCCGTCTTGTCCTTATAATATTTGCCTTTTTGAATTTTTGAATTTTGTGGCAAACTTATTTGAACCATTAGTAAACTCTCTCTTGTGGTGGAAAATATTGAACATCGTTAGTTAATGTTGATCTATGCACTGGTCTATAATCAATTTTTGTTTTGGTTCCATTACACCAAGATAAAGTGTGTTGCATATATTTACTATCATCTCTTTTTGGATAATCTTCTCTTGCATGAGCTCCTCTACTTTCTTTTCTATGATAAGCAGAGTCCATAGTTGTTATTGCTTGTCTTATTAGGTTGTCAAATTCCAAAGTTTCGACTAAATCAGTGTTAAATATTAAGGATTTATCTTTGACTGATAGGTCGATCATTCCTTCATAAGGTTTTCTGATCTCATCAACACCTTCTTTGAGAGTTTTCTCAGTTCTAAATACAGCACACTTGGATTGCATAGTTTTTTGCATAGAAAGTCTTAATTCAGCTGTGCTGTTTGTCCCGCTTGAGTTTCTTAATTTATCAAATCTTTCCAAACATCTATCTGTTTCTGACTGAGAAATTTCTTCATGAGGTTTGCCAGGTTTAACAAGTTCCGCAGCTCGTTTCGCAGCTGCTCTTCCAAAAACTACAAGATCAATTAAAGAATTTGACCCAAGTCTATTTGCACCATGCACAGACACACAAGCCGCTTCACCAATTGCCATAAGGCCTGGCACAGTTTTTTCAGAACCATTAAGTGTTAAAACTTCAGCCTTATAATTTGTTGGTATTCCACCCATGTTGTAATGAACTGTTGGAACAACTGGAATTGGTTCTTTTGTTACATCGACATTAGCAAATAACCTAGAGGACTCGGATATTCCGGGCAATCTTTCTTCTATGACATTTGGGTCCAAGTGATCTAAATGAAGATGTACGTGGTCTTTCTCTTTTCCGACACCTCTTCCCTCATTGATTTCTACAGCTATAGATCTACTAACTACATCTCTCGAAGCAAGATCTTTTGCTTTTGGAGCGTATCTTTCCATAAATCTTTCCCCTTTTGAGTTTACTAAGTATCCACCTTCACCTCTGACACCTTCGGATATTAAAGTGCCATGACCGTAAATTCCTGTTGGATGAAATTGGACAAATTCCATATCCTGTAAAGGCAATCCAGCTCTTAAAACCATAGCATTTCCATCTCCAGTGCATGTGTGAGCAGATGTAGCGGAATAATAAACTTTACCATATCCACCTGTTGCTATAATTGTTATGTGCGATCTAAATCTGTGAATAGTACCATCGTTTAAATTCCAAGCTATAAGTCCTTTGCATTCACCATCCTTCATTAAAAGGTCTAATGCGAAATATTCAATAAAAAATTCAGTATTATGTTTTAGAGCTTGTCCATATAGAGTGTGTAGTATTGCATGACCAGTTCTATCAGCTGCAGCACATGTTCTTTGAACAGTTCCATTTCCATAATTTTTTGTCATTCCACCAAAGGGTCTTTGGTAAATTTTTCCATCCTCAGTTCTACTAAAAGGTACTCCATACTTTTCTAATTCTAAAACTGCTCTAGGAGCTTCCTTACACAAATATTCTATACAATCTTGATCACCTAACCAGTCTGCTCCTTTTACTGTATCGTACATGTGCCATCTCCAGTCATCCTCACCCATGTTTCCTAAAGCTGCAGATATTCCTCCTTGAGCGGCTGATGTATGACTTCTTGTTGGAAATACCTTGGACACACAAGCAGTCTTTAATCCTGCTTCACTCAATCCCACTGCTGCTCTTAAACCAGATCCACCAGCACCAAGAACGACAACATCGTATTCATGATCTACTATTTTATATGAGCTCATAATTTTAAATTATAAATAATAATAAGTGTTATTAAAGGAATTAGTATAGCAAATAAATACAATATTTTGTTTGCGACATTTTTAATTTTTTGATTTTTTACATAATCCTCAAAGATTTCACTTATTGTAAGCGCAGAAAAGAAATAAGACACTATAAATAATATTGATATTAAGATTTTAGCTGGCTGGGTTGTAAAAAATACAACAATTTCATTGAACTCCTTGTCATAGATACCAGCAATTACAAAGCTAAACCATATCATTAATGGTATTAGAAGTACTGAAGATCCTTTAATGAATAACCATTTTTTTGTGGGATTAAGCATTTATATAATTATCCTTCCTAAAAAATAAAAAAGTATTGTAAAAACTATTGAAAGAACAATTGTAAGTGCTCCTGTAAAATTTGCAGTCTTTAATTCAAAACCATAGCCCATATCCCAAAAAAGATGTCTTAACTCACTTAAAGAATGAAAAATAAAAGACCAGATTGATGCTATAACAAAAAATTTACCAATAAAAGAATTTAAAAAATTATAAATGATTTTGTAATTCACCTCTCCTAACAAAAGTGAGGCTAGCCATACAGAAATTAAAGTTAAAATTATTATATTTAATACTCCAGTTATTCGATGTCCAATAGAAACTAATGAAGATATATGCCAGCTATAAATTTGAATATGAGGAGATATAGGATTTTTATTTTCCATAAAAATCATTTTTAATTAAAGTCTCTGCGATTTCAACAGCATTTAAAGCAGCACCTTTTAATAAATTATCTGAAACTATCCACATATTTATTGTATTATCTTGCGATGTGTCTTGACGTATTCTAGATATAAAAGTTTCAAATTTATTTTCTGCATCAACAGGAGTTATATATCCTCCATCCTTTTGTTCATCTATCACTTTACATCCAGGAGCGGACGACAGCACTTTTTTAATTTCATCTAAATTATATTTTTTATTAAACTCAACATTCACACTGATAGAATGCGATACAAGCACAGGTATTCTTACACAAGTAGAGGTAACTTTAATTTTGCTATCCATAATTTTTTTTATTTCATCATGATTTTTTTGCTCTTCTTTTGTGCTCCCGTTTTCAAGAAAACTATCAATATGAGGAATTGCATTAAATGCGATTTGTTTAGTAAAATTTTTTGAAACAACTTTTTTATTTTCTAAAATCTCTTTGGTTTGAGATATCAATTCATCCATTCCTGCCTTACCAGCTCCAGATACGGATTGATATGTGGAAGCTACTATTCTTTTTATGTCGTATAAATCGTGTAAAGGTTTAAGAGCAACAACTATCGGGATAACAGAGCAATTAGCATTAGCTATAATATTTTTATTTTTGAAATTAGATAATTTCTCTGAGTTAACTTCAGGAACAATTAAAGGAATATCAGGATCTTTCCTAAAAAACTTTGAATTATCTATAACAATTGTTTTTTTAGCTGCAATAGGCACCCATCTTTCCGCAACAGAACTACCAGCTGCAAAAAAAGCAATTTTTACTTTAGAAAAATCAAATTTTTCTAAATTTTCAACAATATGTTCTTTTCCTAAAAAATTTATTTTTTTTCCAGAACTTTTTGAAGATGCAACCAAAAAAGCCTCTGTTACAGGAAAATTTTTTTTCTCTAATACCTCAATTAATTTTCTGCCAACGTTTCCGGTCGATCCAACAATTGCTATATTCATGATTTTTAAAATTTATACTAAATGAAAGGCAAATCACAAAGTCTGCCTGAGTAATCTTTTCCATCTATATTTATTTTGATCTCCTGAGAAACATTAAAATAGGGTTTATTAATCATTGCAATTCCAATAACTTGTTTAAACATTGGATTATATGATCCGGATCTTAATTCACCAATAAAATTTTTAGAATTATCATATAAATTGATAGAACCATTAACTGCAATTTGCTGAGCGTCAATTTTAACTCCCATTAATTTTCTTTTAATGCCCTCGGACTTAACTCTTTTTAACTCTTCTTTTCCTAAAAATTCTACATCTGAATCCAAATTTACATACTTATCAAAACCACATTCTAAAGGGTTATCACCAATATCAATATCGTTGCCATAGGATAGTAGAGAGCTTTCTATTCTTTCAATTAAATTTGGACAACCAGGTTTTAAATTAAATTCATCTCCAACCTCAAATAATTTATCGTATAATGCAAGTCCTGCCTCCTCATGCTCCATGTATACCTCGAAACCACCTTGTTTTGACCATCCAGATCTTGCAATTAAATGTTTTGAGCCTCCAAATTCAAAATAATCAAATCCAAAAAATTTTAACTCTTTTATTTTTGGACCTAATACTTTTTCCATTAAGCTTAAAGATTTTGGTCCTTGAACAGAAAAAATATCAACTTTTGCCTCAAATATATTAACATCATACCCTTTGCCAATAGCTAATCCTTTAGCGAATAACTCCAAGTCTGAATCCGATAAAGATATCCACCATCTATCCTCTGCTAATTTAAGAATTACCGGATCGCTTATTAATTTTGCTTTATGATCTATAATAGGTGCATAGTAACACCTTCCTATTTTAGATTTTGATAAATCTCTGCAAGTTATAAGTTGTACCAATTTAGCAGAGTCTTTTCCGTTAATTTCTGTTTGTCTTTGTACTGATACATCCCAAACTTGTACATGACCCTTTAAATGATGGTATGCATCTTCTAATGTGCCTTCAAATTTTGTAGGTAAAAGCATATGATTATAAACTGTGTAAGCAGTCACTCCCTGTTTCTCAATTCTAGATGTATAGGGCGTTCCTCTTAATCTTCTTGATTTTGATATTAAGTAATTCTTCATTTATTTATAAAACCTAAAACATATTTTCTCATTTCAAATGCTTTCTCAAAAATAATCATATGTCCACAATTACTTATGACTTTTACTTCAGAATTTTTTATAATTTCCGCCATTTTATTTCCAACTTTTAGAGGCACCATTTTGTCCAAGTCTCCAAAAATACATAACGTAGGACAAATGATTTTTTCTAAAGATTCTTTACCGGTCTTATAGTTGTTACATGCATTTAAGTCTACATACAAAATTTCTCGAATTTCCCTAGTGGAATTGATTATTTTTTTTACAGGATTTCCACCTATAAAGGCCTTAGATCCTTCATATCCCCATTTCATCATTAAAAGAATTGCTTTTTCATCTCCCGCGTAAGATAGATCCAAAAGATCTTGGTTCACAGGTAATTTATATGATCCACCAACTAAAATTAGCTTCTCTGTTAAATTTGGATATCTTGATGCAAAATCAATTCCAACAAGACATCCTTGAGAATGACCAACGAAATTTATTTTTTTAATATTTAATTTTTGTAATAATTCACTTGCCCAGTCAGAAATTCTTTCTATTGTATCTAAAGCTGGTCCTTGCGAATTTCCATGACCAGGTAAATCAACTGATAATACATTAAATCCATTTGTGATATAAAATTGCTCATGAAGAGACCAAACAATATGGGTTAAACCACTTCCATGCATTAATAATATCGAGGGTTTTGTTAAGTCAATCTCTCTACCACCAGTTGAGATGAAAACATCCTTATCGTTGATGTTTATATTCAGTTTAGCTCCTTAGCCTTTTTTCTTAATTCAAATTTCTGAATTTTTCCCGTTGAAGTTTTTGGTAATTCACAAAATTCTATTTTTTTTGGAACTTTAAAATTAGCTAGCGTCTCTTTACAAAATTCTATTAACTCTTTTTCTGTTGTTGGTTTATCCTTTACTGACTCTATAAATGCACAAGGCACCTCTCCCCATTTTTCATCAGGTTTTGCAACTACTGCGGCTATAGATACTGATGGATGTTTTGCTAAAGTATTTTCAATTTCTATTGAAGAAATATTTTCTCCACCTGATATAATTATGTCCTTAGATCTGTCCTGGATTTTAATGTAACCATCTGGATGCATAACGGCCAAATCTCCAGAGTGAAACCAACCGTCTTTCATAGCTTTATCAGTAGCATCTTTATCTTTATAATATCCCTTCATAACAACATTTCCTTTTATCATTATCTCACCCATTGTTTTCCCATCTTGTGGAACTGGCCTCATTGTTTCTGGATCAATAACTGAAACACCTTCTGTATTTGGATATCTAACACCTTGCCTTGCTTTAATTTCATTTATTTTATCTTCATCTAAAGAATTCCATTCATCATTCCAAGCACATTGAGTTATATGGCCATACGTTTCCGTTAATCCGTATACATGCATAACTTCAAATCCTAAACTCTTCATTTTTTTAAAAATGATACTTGGTGGTGGAGCGCCAGCAGTAAGAACATGAACTTTATGTTTTAACTCTTTTCTATCACTTTCGGAGGCACCTGTGATCATGTTGAGAACTATCGGTGCCCCTCCAAAGTGTGTAACTTTATATTTATCAATTAAGTCAAAAATTTTTTTTATATCTATGTTCCTCAAACAAATAGTTTTGCCGTTGAGCATGGGAACTGTCCATGGATAACACCATCCATTACAATGAAACATTGGAACAACGCATAAAAAAACAAGTCTATTTGGCATGTTCCAAGCAACAGCACTGCCGGTTGCCATTAAGTAAGACCCTCTGTGATGATAAACAACACCTTTTGGATTTCCAGTTGTTCCAGATGTGTAACTTAGAGAAATTGCTTGCCACTCATCATCTGGTTTCTTCCAAATATAATTTCTATCTCCAGATTTTAAAAACTCCTCATATTCAAGCTCTCCTATTTTACTTAACTTTGATTGATCAGCATACTTATCGTGGATATCTATGATCTTAATCTTTTTTTTAATACTTAATAAAGCTTTTTTAACCACCTCGTGAAATTGTCTATCTACAATTAATACTTTCGCATCACTATGTTCAAGTATGTAACTTACTGTTTTAGAATCTAATCTGATATTTATAGTATTTAAAACAGCGCCGGTCATAGGTACCGAATAATGTGCCTCGAATATTTCTGGAGTATTGCAAGCCATAACGGATACAGTGTCACCTTTGCCAATTCCAATTTTTTCTAATGCACTAGCAAATTGAGTACATCTTTTATAGATTTCTGACCATGTATACTTTCTGTCTTCGTACACAAGGGCTTCATAATTTGGATAAATATCTTTAGCTCTTTCTAAAAAAGTTAGTGGTGTTAATGGAACAAAGTTTGCGTTATTTTTATCTAGATTTTGTTCAAAGCTACTCATTTTAATTAAATTTAAAATCCATTATATATCTACTACCACTCATAGCAGATGAGCAATGGGCATCTATTCTGGGAAGGACTCTTTGAAAGAAAAAATTTGCCGTTTGAATTTTATCCTCATAAAAAATTTTGTTATTGTCATAATCTTCGAAACTCACTTGTAATACCTTTAACCATGAGTAACCTACGGCTACCAGTCCTAAAACTTTTAAATAATCATTGCTAGCCGCATTTGCATCATCTTTGGAATTTTGAATTTTATCTTTAACCCATGATGTAAAAGAAGACAGCTTCTCTAAATAAGTATCTAATATTGCAATAAACGGAGCAATTTTTTCATTGTTATTTATTTCCATTTCCTTTTTTACCATGTTTATATATCGATCAATTATGTCCCCGTTTTTGTTAACTAATTTTCTAAAAACTAAATCGATAGCTTGGACAGAATTTGTGCCCTCATAAATTGGTGTGATTCTGTTATCTCTATATAGTTGTTCTATTCCCTGATCTTTTGTATATCCATATCCTCCAAAAATTTGCATTGCTTCACTCGTTATCTCCGATCCCATGTCTGTAAATAAAGCTTTAACCACTGGTGTCATAAGAGACACAAAGTCAGCTGCTTCTTGTTTAATTTTTTTGTTTTCGTGGTTTAAGCTGACTTCAGTTTGTTGGGATAACCAAAAACATAGCGCTCTCTCTCCCTCTATTATTGATTTCATATTTAAAAGAGATCTTCTAATATCTGCATGTTCAATGATAAAATCAGCAGACCCATTTGATGTTTTATTATTATTACTTTTTCCTTGTTTCCTTTCTTTAGAATACATCAAAGAATTTTGGTAAGCTATTTCTGATATTCCTAGACCTTGTATTCCTACGACAATTCTTTCAAGATTCATCATCGTAAACATTGAGTTTAGTCCTTTATTTTTTGGTCCTATCATATAACCAACTGCATCATCAAAATTTAAAACACATGTTGCTGAGCCCTTTATACCCATTTTGCTCTCGATTGATCCAGTGCTAATACCATTTCTTGGTCCCAAACTTCCGTCGTCATTGACAATATACTTGGGAACTAAAAACAAACTAATTCCTCTTGTGCCAGATGGAGAGTCTGTTGACCGAGCAATTACTAAATGAATGATATTCTCTGTTAAATCATGATCTCCAGATGTAATAAAAATTTTTTGACCACTTAATTTATAAGTTCCGTCACTCTGCTCAACTGCTTTTGTTTTCAATAAACCTAAATCAGTTCCACATATTGGTTCAGTTAAACACATTGTACCACTCCACTTACCCTCTACCATCTTAGGTAAATATTTATCTTTAACCTCATTTGTAGCATGATGGTTTATGCAATTATATGCTCCAATACTTAGCTCACTATACAGCTTAAAGGATAATGATGCAGAGGAAAGCATTTCATCAAAAAAGGCACTTACAGTTTTTGGCATTCCTTGACCACCATATTTTGGATCACAAGATAGAGAGGTCCAACCATCCTCTATATATTTTTTATAAGCTTCTTTATATCCTGGTGGTGTTCTAACGACACCATTTTCCAATGTAGCTGGTTGTTCATCACCAACTTTGGCCAACGGTAAAATAATATTTTGATTAATTTTTGCAGCCTCTTCAAGAATATTTTTTACAAGATCTGGTGTTACATCTTTATATTTTTCTAATTCATTATACGATTTATTATTTCTAAGTTTCTCATAAAGAAACATCATATCTTCAACTGGTGCTGTATATGTTGTCATATATTTATATAAATTAATTTATATTTTCTAATTTTGCAAATAAGCAATAATCGCATCACCCATTACTTTTGTAGATACCTCTTTATTGCCTTTGGACAAAATATCTTTAGTTCTAAGTCCGTCATTTAAGACTTTTTGTACAGCATCCTCTATTTCTTTTGCTTCTTTATCTAGATTTAAAGAATATTTTAAAGCCATCGAAAAACTTAGAATCGTTGCAATAGGATTAGCCAAGCCTTTACCGGCAATATCTGGAGCTGAACCATGTACTGGCTCATACATGGATCTCATATTTCCATCTTTATCTTTTGCCCCTAGAGATGCAGATGGTAAAAGACCTAATGATCCTGTAAGCATTGCAGCTTCGTCTGATAAAATATCACCAAATAAGTTATCTGTAACAATTACATCAAATTGTTTTGGGTTCCTCAAAAGTTGCATTGCACAATTATCTGCGAGCATATGTTCAAGCTCAACATCTTTATATTCCTTATCATGAAGTATTTGAATTTCTTCTTTCCAAAGTTGTCCAGCTTCCATCACATTTGATTTTTCACATGAAGTTACTTTATTATTTCTTTTTTTTGCTAAATCAAAAGCTACTCTTCCAACTCTTTCTATTTCATTGGTCGTATAAGTGTGAGTATTAATTCCTTTCCTCTCACCATTGTTAATTGGTTTAATTCCACGTGGTTCTCCAAAATAGATACCTCCTGTTAACTCTCTAACAATCATAATGTCTAGACCAGAGACTATTTCTGGCTTCAAACTTGATGCGTCAACTAATTGTTTAAAACATATGGCTGGTCTTAAATTTGCAAATAATTTTAATTCTTTCCTTAATTTTAGTAATGCTCTTTCAGGTTTTTTTGAAAACTCTAAACTATCCCACTTAGGTCCGCCCACTGCACCTAAAACTACAGCTTGGCTCTCCAATGCCTTATAAAAAACTTCGTCAGTAATTGGCGTTCTGTGTTTATCATATGCTGCACCTCCAACTAAGTCTTCGTCTATCTCAAAATCAAGTGATCGATTTTTATTTAACCACTCTATAATTTTTCTGACTTCTGCGATAACCTCTGGCCCAATTCCGTCTCCAGGTAGTAAAAGAATTCTTCTCTTTTTTACTTTAATCATTAAAAATCCATGGTCTTTCAGATTTAATTTTATTCTCAAATTCTTGAATTTTTGACTTATGATTTAAAGACAAAGCAATGTCATCGTAACCCTCAATTAAACATTCTTTTTTAAAATCATCGATATCAAATTTAATCTCATTATTTCCATAACTAATTTTTTGCTCAATTAAGTCGACTTTAATTTCTTCTTTTCGTGTAGAGTACTCTGCAAGTTCTTTAATTTTGTCCTCTGAAATTGTGATTGGTAAAATTCCATTTTTAAAACAATTGTTATAAAAAATATCTGCATAACTGGAGCTTATTACGCAAGTGATTCCAAAATCTAAAAGCGCCCAAGGAGCATGTTCTCTTGAGGATCCACAACCAAAATTTTTTCCAGCAATTAATATTTTTGAGTTTTTATATGGATCTTTGTTTAAAATAAAATCTTTTATTTTATTGCCATCTTGATCATATCGCATTTCAAAAAACAAACTTTTTCCTAGCCCTGTTCTTTTAATAGTTTTAAGAAATTGTTTTGGTATTATCATATCTGTATCAATATTGACTATCGGCAAATAAGCTGGAATGCTTTTTAAATTTGTAAATTTTTTCATTAATTGGAATATTTTCTTACATCATCTAAATTACCAGAAACTGCTGCAGCGGCAGCCATTGCTGGACTTACTAAATGAGTTCGTCCACCCCTGCCTTGACGTCCTTCGAAGTTTCTGTTTGAAGTAGATGCACATCTCTCTTCTGGTTTTAATTTATCTGCGTTCATTGCTAAGCACATTGAACATCCAGGTTCTCTCCATTCAAAACCAGAGCTAATAAATATTTTGTCTAATCCCTCCTGCTCTGCTTGTTCTTTTACAAGTCCTGAGCCTGGCACAACCATTGCATTAACGTGTTTAGCTATTTTTTTATCTTTTAATATTTTTGCAGCTTCTCTTAAATCCTCAATTCTCCCATTTGTACAACTGCCTATAAATACCTTATCGATTTTTATATCCTTAACATTTATATCTGGTTTTAATCCCATGTATTTTAAAGATCTTTCAATTGAGCTTTTCTTATCTGGATCAGTGATATCTTTCGGATTTGGCACCTTTCCATCAATAGGTACAACATCTTGAGGAGAGGTTCCCCAAGTAACCATCGGTTTTATATCTCTACCGTCAAGTTTTACTTCTTCATCAAATATTGCGTTATCATCTGAATAAAGTTTACTCCAATAATTTAAAGCTTTATCCCAATTTTCTTTTTTAGGAGAAAAAGGTCTATCTTTTAGATATTTAAATGTCTTTTCATCTGGTTTAATCAGCCCAGCTCTCGCTCCACCCTCAATAGTCATATTACAAATTGTCATTCTTTGTTCCATGCTTAATGAAGAAACTACATCACCTGCATATTCTATAACATAGCCAGTTCCTCCAGCTGTTCCAATTTTTCCAATGATTTGTAAAATAACATCTTTAGATGTCACACCAATTGAGAGTTTTCCATTTACACTTATTCGTAAGTTTTTAGATTTTTTTTGAACCAAAGTTTGTGTTGCTAATACATGTTCAACTTCTGATGTTCCAATTCCAAACGCTAAAGCTCCAAATGCTCCATGGGTTGCAGTATGACTATCTCCACACACAATTACTGTCCCTGGTTGAGTAAAACCTTGCTCTGGCCCTATGATATGGACGATACCTTGTCTTTTATCGTTCATGCCAAACAATTTAATTCCAAATTCTTTGCAATTTTTTTCTAAAGTCTCTACTTGAATTTTTGAATCCTCATCTGCTATACCTTTTGACCTATCCGTTGTTGGAACATTATGATCCGCAACAGCTAAAGTCAAATTAGGCTGTCTAACTTTTCTATTAGATGTTCTTAAACCCTCAAAAGCTTGAGGGCTAGTTACCTCATGTACTAAATGTCTATCAACAAAAAGTAAAGATGTTCCATCATCTTGTTGATGTACTAAATGATGATTCCAAATTTTATCGTATAAAGTTTGAGACATTAGAAAAAATTATTTTTTTTCTGAAGATCCCTCATCTTTTTTTAAGGTCTCTTCTTTTTTCGAATCTTCTTTTTCTTCAGTGGTTTTATTAATTTCTTGAGCCTTGTTTTCAACAGCAACTCTTTCATCAGCTTCTACTGGGGTATTAATATTTTCTTGTTTAACCTCTATATCAATACCTATATTTTTTCTAATTTTTTCTGCAATTCTTGCAGATTTACCTGTTCTATCTCTCAAATAATAAAGTTTTGCTCTTCTTACTTCTCCTGATCTAATTACCTTAATTGAATTCACAATAGGACTATACAATGCGAATGTTCTTTCAACACCTTCTCCAAAAGATATTTTTCTCACTGTAAATGATGAGTTTATATCTCTATTTTTTTTTGCGATACAAACTCCCTCAAAGTATTGTATCCTATCTCTCTTGCCTTCGGAAATTTTTACTCCAACTTTAATAATATCTCCTGGGAAAAAATCTGGTAGTTTTTTTTCTGCAGATATTTGTGCAACATTGGCTTTATTTATTTCGTCAATTGTTTTCATTTTTAAGTTAGTCAAATTAATTTTTTTTATTATATTTTTGCCATAAATCTGGTCTTCGGTCGCGAGTTATAGCCTCAGATTGAGATAAACGCCAGTGTTTAATTTTAGCATGATCCCCTGATAAAAGTACATTTGGAACTTCTTTTTCCTCCCAAATTTGAGGTTTTGTGTACTGAGGATACTCCAAAAGCCCGTTTTCAAAACTTTCCTCTTTTGTCGAATTTTCGTTACCCAAAACTCCTGGCAATAGTCTTAGGATTGCATCTATAAAAACAAACGCTGCTGTCTCACCTCCGGAAAGTATAAAATCACCTATGCTATATTCTTCGATATTTCTAGTTTCAATTACCCTTTGATCGATACCCTCAAAACGTCCACAAATAATATTAACCACTTTTTCTGATGAAAGTTCTTTTGCGATCTTTTGATTAAAAATTTTACCCCTTGGTGTTAGAAAGATGACTTTTTCTCCTTTTACAACATTATTATCTAAAGCACTTCCTATAACATCTGGTTTTATTAACATACCTGATCCACCTCCATAAGGGGTATCGTCAACTTTCAGATTTTTATCACTTGAATATTTACGTATATCAATATTTTCCAACTTCCATAATTTGTTCTCAATTGCTTTTGCAAATAAACCTTCGCTTAATGGGCCTGGAAACATTTCTGGATACAAAGTAAATAATCTTGTGATAAACATTTATTTTTTTTCTTCCTTAGGTGCTTCAGCTTTTTTTTCTTCCTTAGGTGCTTCAGCTTTTTTTTCTTCCTTAGGTGCTTCTTCAGATTTTTCCTCTTTTTTTCTGTCCTTCTTTGGAATAGCTTTTTGAGGATTGTTACCTTTTTTAGGCATTGGCATTATTTGATTTTCACCCAAAATTCTTGCTACTCTTGTTGTTGGTTGAGCTCCTTGACCTAACCAATATTTTATTCTTTCCTCAACTAATCCAACTCGTTCCTTTTTATCTTTTGGCATTAGTGGGTTAAAAAAACCTAATTTTTCTATAAATCTTCCATCTCTTGAAAATCTACTATCTGCTACAACTATTTTGTAGACTGGTCTTTTCTTCGTTCCTCCCATTGATAGTCTTAATTTTAACATGTTTCTCCTTTTGTTATTTTAATTGATTAAAAAGTTCTGGCGGAATTCCTTTATCAGCCATGCCTTTTGTATTTCCTTTTGACATTTTCTTCATCATTTCAGACATCATTTTAAATTGTTTCAACAATTTATTGATAGTGGCAATGTCGGTTCCTGAGCCATTAGCAATTCTTTTCTTTCTCGATCCATCGATTATCTTTGGGTTTTCTCTTTCTCTTTTTGTCATAGATAAAATAACTGCTTCATTTTGAGTAATAATTTTTTCGTCAACACCGGCTTGATCCATTTGTGACTTTATTTTAGAAACTCCAGGTAAAAAAGACATGACCCCTTCAATTCCACCCATTTTTTTCATTTGTCTTAACTGAGAAAGATAATCCTCAAGAGAAAATTGTCCTTTTTTTAATTTTTCCTCTGCTTTTTTTAATTTTTCTTCATCTAAATCTTCTGCAGCTTTTTCAACTAAAGAAACGATATCTCCCATTCCTAAAATTCTGTTAGCCACTCTATCTGGGTGAAATACCTCTAAATTATCAATTTTTTCTCCTACGCCTAAAAATTTTACTGGAACTTCTGAAACATATTTCATACTTAATGCTGCTCCTCCTCGTCCATCACCATCAGATCTGGTCAAAACGATTCCCGAAACATTCACAGTATTTTTAAATTCTTTTGCAACATTTGCTGCCACTTGACCTGTTAACGAGTCTGCAACTAACATTACTTCTGAAGGTTTTATTATATTTTCTATTTCTTTAATCTCACTCATCATTTGAAGATCAATTTGAGTACGTCCTGCCGTGTCAAATATAATAACTTCCGAACCGTTTAAATTCGCTGCACTTAATGCTCTTCTACAAATATCTCCTGGCAATTGTCCTTCTATAATTGGAAGAGTTAGAATATTATTCTGTTCACCTAATAATTTTAATTGTTCCTGAGCTGCTGGCCTATAAATATCCAGACTTACCATCATCACTTTTTTTTTTTTATTTTTTTCAATGAATTTTGCAATCTTAGCAGTTGTAGTAGTTTTACCGGATCCTTGTAAACCAACCATCATAATTGGGACCGGCGGAACAGAATTTAGATTAATTTCAGAATTTTTTTCACCCAAAAGTGATACTAATTCATCATATACAACTTTTACAACCATCTCGCCAGGTGACGTAGATCTGATAATTTCTTTACCAACGGCTTTAGGTTTTACTTTAGATATAAACTCCTTAGCAACCTCTAAGGAGACATCCGCTTCAAGTAGCGCAAGCCTTATTGCTTTCAAACCTTCATCCACTTGTTTTTCATCAAGTGAAGGAGCTTTTTTTAAGGAGGAAAAAACTTCCTCGAATTTATTTGTTAAATTTTCAAACATATTTTTTTCCAGCAGTTATCGCATCAGTGGGCGAATATCGCTGACTGATGTCGATCTCTTTGTAACCAAAGACACCGCAAATTGCTGTTTTTTGCGGAAACTTGAACAAACTATAATAGAGGTTCAAAAAGTCAATAAATAAGTTAAGTATAAACTTATGAGTATTAATGCTTTTAAAATGGATGGTTTAGGTAATGATTTTATAATTATAGATGTTAGAGACAATAAAATAAATCTCTCAGAACAACAAATTATTAAAATATGCGACAGGAATTTTTTAGGTTGTGACCAATTGATATTAATAGAAAAAAATAATGAAGCCGACGCTCAGTTAATTTTTTATAATTCTGATGGAAGCGAGTCAGGAGCCTGTGGTAATGGAACTAGGTGTGTTGCTTATTTGATTTCAAAAGAGATGAATAAAAAAGAAGTAAATTTAATTACAAAATCTGGCAAATTATGTTCTAAAATTTTAGGTAAGAATTTAGTCGAAACCACAATTGGAAAAGCAAAAACTGATTGGAGAGAAATACCACTTAGCAAAAATAAAAATACAAAAAATTTAGGTATTAAAATTGAAGATAAAAATCAAAATATTTTTACTGGAGGCACGGCAGTAAATGTTGGAAATCCTCACACAATTTTTTTTGTTGATAATATTAATAATTTTGATCTAGAAAAAATTGGGCCTAAATTAGAAACCAGCAGTCTATATCCAGAAAGATGCAACATAACCCTTGCTAAAATTGAAAATAAAAAAAAAATTTCTATCAAAGTATGGGAAAGAGGTGCTGGGCTAACAAAGGCTTGTGGATCTGCTGCGTGTGCAACGGCTTTTGCCGCTAATTTAAATGGCTTAGTTGAAAGCCATGTTGACATTTGTTTTGAACTTGGCAATTTATCAATAATCTTAGAGCATAATAATTATATTAAAATGAAAGGTTCAGTCTCAGAAATTGAAAAAATAAAAATAGAATTATAATGAGTATTTTTGAAAAATTTAAATTAGGTTTTAAAAAGAGTGCAAATAAAATTTCCGAAGGTTTCAAAGAAATAGTAATAAAAAAAGAAATTAGTGATAAAAAATTAGATGAAATCGAAGAGTTTTTAATTAGTGCAGATGTTGGTATAGAGGCATCGTCAAAAATTAAATCTATTATCTCAGAAAAAAAAATAAATCCTAATTTAGATCAAGTTTCAGAAATTAATAATCTTTTAAAAGAATTTATAATTTCGTTAATGCAACCATTAGAAAAAAAAGAATTTTTTGATAAAAAGATTAAAAACGAAATTATTTTAATTTCAGGTGTAAATGGTGCTGGAAAAACAACCACTATCGGGAAAATTGGTAAAATATTTAGAGACAACGATAATAAAGTAATCTTTGCTGCTTGTGATACATTTAGGGCTGCTGCAATTGAGCAACTGGAAGAATGGTCGAATAGAATTAATGTTAGCATTGTCAAATCCTCTGCTGGATCTGACCCTGCATCTGTGGCATTTAAGGCTACAGATTACGCCAAAAAAAATGATGTTGATAAAGTTTTGATTGATACAGCTGGTAGACTTCAAAATAAAAAAAATTTGATGGAGGAATATAAAAAAATCGCAAATGTAACTAAGAAAATTATTCCAGATGCTCCAAATGAGGTTATACTTGTACTAGACGCAACATCCGGTCAAAATGTAATTAATCAGGTAGATGAGTTTAATAAAATTATTCCTCTCACTGGAATAATTATGACGAAATTAGATGGTACAGCCAAAGGGGGCATATTAATAGCGATAGCACAGAAATACAAACTTCCAATTATTGCAATTGGTTTAGGAGAGAAGATAGATGACCTTCAAATTTTTGACTCGAAAAAATTTGCTGATGCTTTTATTGGATCTAATTAAATATATATGTTGAAACTAAAGGCTTATAAAAATTACATTCATAATTATCTGTTAAATTTTTAAAACCACAACTTTTAGCAAGAGTAGAAATAATGAAATCTATTTTTCCACTATTTTTATGAATAGATAATTCTTTTTTTGCGATATTAAACTCAAAGTTTTTTTTATTCTTTTTTTTTGCATTTATCATTACAAGTGTATTGTTATCTTCTAATAAATAATAAGCAAAATCCTCGGGAAAAACTGGATACTTATAATGATTTGTCATATTTTTTACTGCTCTTGGAAACCACTCATAAGAGATTAGAGGGACATCCTCTTTTGTTTTATGAATATATATATAGAGGTCTTGTGGATAATCTTTAATATAATTCTTATCTTCACCTCTTGCTAATATTGCCTTATTTCTTGGTTTAAAATATAATGTGAATTCTTTGTTATAAGACTCCATTTTTCCTACATTAAATAAAATATCGAAGTTTTGATGACTTATCTCTGCAACTAAATTTCCAAAATAAAAAATACTTAAAATTAATGATATCAAAAATTTCACAAATAAAGATTAAAATTAAAATTGGTTTCTTATTTGACTATAATGTGTCTTAATTTAAACTCTTTATAAACTGATTGATACTTTGGATAAGCTGAGAGTTATAATCCATCATATGGTCATCTATTTCGTTGAAATATCTGTATTTAGGTTGCAAAGATATTTCATATATTCTTTTTCCCATTTCAAAAGGTACAATTGTATCCTGTTCTCCATGCATAACTAAAATTGGTGTATTTATATTTCTTAATTTTTTCTCTGATTCATATTTATCTTTTAAAAGAATTTTTACAGGCAAATATGGATAATATTTTTTTGCAAGTTTCACCATTGAAGTAAATGGAGACTCTAGAATTATGCCAGCAAATTCGTTTTCTGATGCTAAATTTACGGCAACCGCTGTACCTAGGGATTCCCCATATAAAATTATACTTTCATCTTCCACGCCAATATTATTTAGCCAGTTTTTTGCGGCTGAAGAGTCTATATATAAACCTTTTTCACTAGGGTTGCCTTTGTTGCCACTAAAACCTCTATAAGCTACGATTAAATAATTTACATCTAATCTGGATAGCTCGTTAAGTTTATAAACTCTGTTGTCTAATTTTCCTGCATTCCCATGAAAAAAAAGAATTGTTTTAAATTTTTTATCCTTGATATAATGCCAAGCAACCAACTCATTATCAGATTGAATATAGACCCTCTCAATTTTATGATTAAGATTAGTTTCATCAAGATAATTATTTTCTGAGGGGTGGTATAAAAGCTTTCTCTGATAAAAAAAAATAAATACAACTAAAATTAAGTATAATATTAATATAGATGCTATTATATTAATTATATTCATTTTACTTTTTTTCATTTTTTATTTTTTTAACTAAATATATCCCAAGGAAAACTAGTATAGTTGATACATAGTGGTAGATTTCTAAATTTTCATTAAAAAAAACAATACCGTAGAAAGCCCCATAAACCGTAAATAAATACAATGTAAATCCAGTTGTTGTAGCGCCAAGATATTTTTGAGCATAAGTGTAGAGGCTGAAAGCTATAATCCCTGGAGAAATCGCAGCGAAGAATGTCCAAATAAAGAAGTTTCTATTAAATTCAGTGCTACTTAAATACATTTCCTCAGCGACGTAAAAAGGGAATAAGCTAACAGCTCCAAATAAAGATATTAAAGTAAACCTCTCAAATACAGATAAATTCGATTTCCAATTAAAAAGATAAATTGAATAAAGAGCCCAACCAATTGATGCACCTAACATCCATAAATCGCCTGTTGTAAATCTTAAACTTAAGAGTATTTCTAAGTCAGCTTTTGTAATAATTATAATAACGCCTAATAAACACAAAACTAATCCTAAAAATTTTATAGATGTAAATTTTTCTTTAAAAAAAAGGTAAGAAATTAAAATTATAAAAATTGGAGATGAAGTATAGATAATACCCATATTTACAATAGTTGTAGTTTGACCTGCCAAAAAGGGAAACGCACCACACACCCCACATCCCATAGCTCCAAGGAAAAATAATTTTTTGATTTCTTTTTTAATTATTTTAGTTTTGTTTACTAAAGTTTGAAAGTTAAAAAATAATAAAATGGAGAAAACTATTGTCCATCTCCAAAAAGCCAATGATATTGGAGGGACATATTCAACGCCACCTCTTGCAACAACTAAATTACTAGCCATAAAAATTGGTTGAATGAATAGCAGTAAATAAGGAATAAAGATTGTGTAACTATTTTTCAATTTATTCTTTATCGAAAAATGCCTCGTAAAACATCATAACAATAGCAACACCCATCAATATGTAAACTGGTAGAACATCAAAAAAAGATATCATCATTGACCTTGTAAGAGTTGTTGCTAAACCTATTAAAAAAAATAATGCAAACGATAAACCAACAAGAGTAGTAATTTTATTCATTGTGCTCCTTGCTTTTTTGTTCCAACCACCTAGCAATACCTAGAAATCTATGATCATCATATTTATCACCAATTAGCTGTATACCTAAAGGTAAATTATTTTCACCTTGAAGTAAAGGAAGTGAAATCGCAGGAGTATGCATATATGACCATACTCTATTAAAATCAGCACTTCCCGTGCTTTTAAGCCCTTTATCTGCTACTCCAGTACTACAAGGTGTAAGCACACCATGGTAATCTTCAAAAACTTCTTTATAGGAATCGTAACTTCTTTTCATAAAATCAACTGCATTTAAGTATTCTTTTGCTGAATATTTCATTCCTTTAGAAATTGCACTCTGCATTTCCTTAGATAATCTATTTTTTGATTTTTTATAATACATCTGAAAATTATTTGCTAAATCACATTCATGAATAATTCTGTGATATTTATCTACATCTTTAAAATAAGAAGGAGTATCAAATACCTCTATATTTTTTTTAAATGATTTAATGAAAAATTCAAAAGCTTCTCTTGATTTTTTATCAATTTTTTTCCAACTATCAGTTTTATAGAAAATAAATTTTGGATCGTATAGAGGACCTTTCAAACATTCCTCTAACATAAATTCTGATGAATAATGAACTGTAGCTTCATCATATTGATCCTTTTTAATTAAAACTTTAGCAAGCAAAGCAACGTCCTCAACAGTTTTACCGAAAACCCCAATGTGATCTAAGTAATAAGAAGTTCTTAAAACCCCATTTCTCGAAATTAAACCATAACTGGGTTTATATCCTACAACACCACAATATGATGCTGGTCTAATTACAGAACCACCTGTTTGAGATCCAATTGAAAGAGGTGCCATGTGTGTTGCTATAACTGCTGCTGATCCGCTCGATGACCCTCCAGGTGTTCTTGTTAAGTCATGGGGATTTCTAGTTGCGGGTGGTGCAAGAAATGCTAATTCTGATGTAGCAGTTTTTCCCATAATTATAGCGCCGGATGATTTCAAAATATCAACTATTTCTGCATTTTGAGATTGTGTTCTTCCCTTTCTTAAGACCGTACCACACTCAGTTGGCATGTCGTAAGTTCCAATTATATCCTTTAAAGCAACTGGTATTCCATGAAGAGGTCCCATTGGCTTCCCAGACTTTCTATGATTGTCAGCCTCATCTGCTTTTTCTAATAGTAGTTTTTTGTCTAAATGAACCCAAGCTTTTACATCTTTTTCAAATTTATCTATTTGTTCAATATAATTTTTACAAAGTTCTGTCGAGCTTAACTCAGATTTTTTAATTTTTTCAGCTAACTGATGAACAGGTAATGAAAAAAGGTTTGTCATTAAATTTATTATTCAGCAAAAAGAGTATCTGGCAACCATAATGCAATACCAGGAAATATATACATTAAAACCATAGCTAATATTACAATTCCTAAAAATGGCATTATACCTCTAAAAATTTGCATAAGTTCAACATTCCTACTTTGTACCCCTTTTAAATAATAGGCTGACATAGCCATCGGGGGAGTTAGAAAGGATGTTTGCAAATTAAGAGCTATTAACATTGCAAAGAAATATGGATTGACACCAAAAAACTCGACTAGTGGTAAAAATATTGGAACGAAAATAATTAGTATCTCAGTCCACTCTAATGGCCAACCAAGTAAGAAAATAATTATTTGAGTTATAACTAAAAATTGCCAAGGTTGAATATCCATAGATTTAAAAAAATGTTCAAACACCTCGTGTCCCCCTAAATATGAAAAAACTGATGCAAAAGTCCATGATCCTACAAATAACCACATAATCATTGCACTTGTCTTTGCTGTAAGGAATACTGACTCCTTAAAATTTTTCCATTTTAAAGATTTATAAAAGTATGAGAGAACTAATGCACCAAATGCCCCTACCGCAGCTGCCTCTGCAGGAGTAGCAAGTCCAGCTAATATAGTTCCCAAAACTAAAATTATTAATGAGAATAATGGAACAAAAGAAACTAACACTTCTTTCAATATCTCCGATCTTGGAGGAATTTCTTCTGCTGCAGGTTTTGGTGCTAGGGACGGATTGAAATAAGCTCTTATTATTACATACAGAATGTACAATCCTGCTAACATTAGTCCTGGAAATATTGCTGCAGCAAATAATCTTAACGGAGATAATTGTGCTATTACAGCGTACACAATCAGCATTATACTTGGAGGAATTAAAATACCTAAACATCCCCCAGAACAAATAACACCGGAAGCAAATTTTTTATCATAACCTGCCCTTATCATCGCTGGCCAAGCTAGAAGACCCATTAAAGTAACTACTGCTCCTATAATTCCTGTTGCTGTTGAAAATAGCGCACATGTCACAAGCGCGGCAACAGCCATTGATGCAGGAAGTCTGTGGGATGCTAGTCTTATAGCAAAAAATAATTTTGCGACGATACCAGCTCTTTCTACTAAATATCCCATAAATAAAAACAAAGGCACCGCTGTCAGAACTGTATTATCCATTATTGTATATGTGTTGGAAACTAATAAGGAAAATATCCGATTATCAAGCAAATGCTCCATTCTAGATGGATCAAAATATGCATAGTATCCAAAACCAACACCCATTGCTAGCAATGTAAATGCTATGGGAAAACCTAGAAGAACCGCAAAAAGAAATAAGCTCATCATTAAAATTGCAATTTCCGGATTTGTTAAACTAAATAACATCTGCTTTGTCGTCCTTTTGTGAAGTTCTCATCAAAACTTTTTCTGTTTCCTCTGCATCTGCAGAGGCTCTCTCAGGCCAATGTCCAGTTTTAATACAAATTATTGCTCTTAGTACTTCGCTTATTCCTTGAATGGTTAATAACATTCCTGATAATGGAATTAGAGATTTTGCCATATAAATTTGAATTTGTGCGGGACTGTTCCAGCTAGTTTCTTTTATTTTCCAAGCAAGCGCAGCATATTCATATCCGTAAAATGCTAATGCTAAAATTCCTGGAAAGAAAAATAAGAAATATAAAACTAAATCAATCCAACCTTGAACTCTTGTTGGGAATAGTCTGTATATTACATCTCCTCTTACATGTGCTTCAGTGGATAAGGTATATGCACCTGCCATCATAAAAATAGCTCCATACATTTGCAAACTAAAATCAAAGTTCCATAATGTTGGGCTGTTAAATGCATATGCCATAATCACTTCATAGCATGTTCCTCCCATTAAAATTACAATACACCATGAAAAAGCTTTTCCCATAGATGCGCTAAGTGTATCTGCAAATTTTATGAAGGATTTCATTTTTATATTTATGTTAATTTATATAATTTAATCAATAAAAAAAAAGGGGGCCATTGGCCCCCTTAATTTAATTAAGATTTAACTTTATATTTTAACTTTCCCTAAAGGTCCGAACTCATTTTCATAAGCTAATCTGTAATTAGGCTGATTCATCAGCAAGTATTTCATTACTCTCTTAGCGTATGCTTTTTGAGAATCTACGATTTTTTTGAAGAAAGCGTCTTTCTTCGTGAAATCGCCAATAACTTTATCCCAACCTTTTAATTGTTGAGCTAAAATTTCATCAGACGTTTGATAAACGTTAACTTTATGTTCATTCATTAATTTAGATAAATCTGCTGAGTATCTAACTAATGCTTTGAAATAGTTATCTGTATTAGCAGCATAAGCAGCATTTTTCAATATTGCTTGATTTGCTGGTGACAGACCGTTGAAAGTTTTATTGTTTATTGGTATTTCAAACATCTCTTGAGATTGGTGGAAGCTACCTAAGTGATAATGCTTAGAAACATCTTGCATACCAAACTGAGAGTCTGAAGTTGGGTTGTTAAACTCAGCTGCTTCAATCAAACCAGTTTTCATTGCTGGTTGAATTTCACCACCTGGTAACTGTCTAACTACCATTCCCATTGCAGTAAGAACGTTAGTAGCAAGACCAACTGTTCTATACTTCATACCTTTAACATCAGATACTTTCGTTACATTTTTCTTAAACCATCCAAATGGCTGTGCTGGCATCGGCATATGGAAAACACCTGTATAATCGAAGCCTACTTTTTTAATAGTCTCTTCGTATAGTGCTCTTCCTCCACCATATTCCATCCATCCCATAACTTCTTGAGATGACATACCGTAAGATGGACCTGTACCAAATAATGATGCAGCTGGATTTTTTCCATACCAGTATGCAGTTACCCAGTGACCCATATCAACGGCACCTGAACTTACAGCTTGACCAATTTCACTAGTCTTAACAACTGCTCCAACAGGTTGTAGATCAATTTTTAGAGATCCTCCAGACATATCGCTAACCATTTTGCAATAATCGCCTGCCATTTCAAAAAAGATGTTAGCTCCACTTGGCCATGCTGCTTGCATTTTCAAAGTTTGAGCGGCACCTAAATTTACATAAGGCATCGCAACTGCTGCTACTCCGGCTGCTGCTGCTGTCTTGAAGAATTTTCTTCTTGAAGGAGTATTTCCCTTCAAAGATTTTTTTGATTTAATCATTCTTCTTCTCCTCTTTAGTTAATTAACTAAATAATTAAAGCACAAAAGGGTTAAAGAGTCTTATGCTAAATAGACCTATTATAAATTATTTTCAACCTTGGGTGGTAAATTTAGAATTCTTTTTAATTTACTTTATTTTTACAGCTGCCTGTATCAAAAAATTCTGTTAAATTATCTATAGCTAGATTTGCCATAGCTGTTCTGGTCTCCTTAGTTGCGCTTCCTAGATGAGGGAGAATAAAAGCACTTTTGTGTTTCATATATCCAGGATTTAAATTCGGTTCTCCCTTATACACATCGAGACCTACAGCATAAACTTTTCTTCTATCTAAAGCATCAATTAGAGCATCATCATCAACTATATCACCTCTAGCAACATTAGTTACAACTGCTCCTCTCGGAAGTTTTTCTAAAGCATCTTTGTTAATTAAATTTATAGTTTCTTTGGAAGCTGGACAACATACGGACAACACATCTGAAACAGATAACAAACTATCAAGTTGTTCATGATATGTTGCACCTTGTTCTTTATCATCAGTTAATTTTGATCGGTTGTGATAATGAATAACCATACCTAAAGATCTTGCTATGTGGGCAATTTTTTGTCCAATTCTTCCCATTCCGAGAATTCCCAAACGTGCTCCAGTTAACTGTTTGCCTATTAAATAATCCGCTGACCATTTCCAATTTGATGCTCTAGCTCCTTCGATCCCCTCAGAAGCTCTTCTACATGCACCTAAAATTAATAATATTCCAATTTCAGCAGTTGCATCTGTCAAAACTTCTGGGGTATTTGTTACTGCAATATTTCTTTTTTTTGCAGCCTCTAAATCGATATTACCAAATCCCACAGCAAAGTTAGACAATATTTTAACACTGTCCGGAAGTTTTTTTATAGTTTGTTCATCAAGTTTATCAGTCAATGCTGAAAGAATACCATCACAACCTTGACTTAGTTCAATTAATTTATCTTGGGAGTAAAGTTCATCATTTGAATTTAAATTAACATCATACAATTTTTTTAATTTATCTTCATTGGATGTAAGTAGTTTTCTTGTTACTAAAATTTTTTTCATAGATTAATTTAAATCAAATATTTTTCCTGGATTCATTATATTGTTAGGGTCTAAACTTCTTTTAATTGTTTTCATTAAAGGTATGTTATCTGGATGCTCTTTTAAAAGATAGCTTTTTTTATGTAAACCTACACCGTGTTCACCAGTAATTGTTCCTTTTAATTCTAAAGTTTTATCAATTAGTTTATTGCTAAAATCTCTAATTTTTTTGTAAGCAACTTTGTCATTTGGATCATAGGGAAATAAAACGTGAAAGTTTCCGTCTCCTAAATGGCCAACCATTGGTGCTCTCAAACCGACTTTGCTAACCTCTTTCTCAGCAAAATTAACACACTCAGTAATTTTAGAAATTGGAACACAAACATCAGTTGAATAAACTCTTCCATTTTTAACTAAAGCTTTTACAGAATAATACACATCCCATCTTGCCTGCCAAAGCTTATTTCGTTCTTCAAGATCTGCAGCCCACTTGAACTTACTGCCTTTATTATTGTTAGATAGTTCCTCTACAATTTTTATACACTCTTTATTTGTTATCTCAGAACCGTGAAACTCAAAAAATAAAGTCGGTTCAACATTTACATCTTTAAGATTAGAGTAATTAATACTAATATCCATCTGGTCCTTGTTTAACATTTCTATTCTTGCTATTGGAATGCCATATTGTATTGTCTCTTGCGCAGTTCTTACTGCGTCCTCTAAACTCGGAAAATGACAAACTGCACTCATAATACTCTCTGGTATGGGAGATAGTCTTAATTGAATTTCAGTTATAACACCAAGCGTCCCTTCGGATCCTATAAAAAGATTAGTTAGATTATATCCAGCTGAAGTTTTCTTTGTTCTACCACCAGTGTTTACAATATCACCATTAGGTAGAATAACTGTAAGTCCTGAAATTACAGTCTTCATTGTTCCATATTTAACAGCCATAGTACCTGAGGCGGATGTTGCGGCCATACCTCCGATTGCAGCATTTGCACCTGGGTCAATAGGGAAAAAAACACCATCTTCTCTTAAATGTTCATTTAGCTGTTCTCTCGTAACATTAGCTTGAACTCTGCAATCAAAGTCTTCTACATTGACACTCAAAATTCTATTCATTTTTTCTAATGAAATTGTTATCCCTTCCTCATTTCCTACTACATTTCCCTCTAATGAGGTTCCAGTTCCAAATGGAACAACAGGAACTTTTCTTTCGTTGCAAAGTTTTAGGATGGTTGAAACTTCCTCATTAGTCTCAGGAAAAATTACGGCTTTTGATAGGACTGGATCATATGTGTCCTCACCACGAGAATAGTTTGTTCTAGTAGACTGTGACGTTGAAAAACGTTCTTTAAAAATGCTTTTAAGTTCGGTTTCTATAGATGCAATGCTCATATATTTTCTATGAACTTAATTTATAAGAAAATTTTAATTAACCCAACATTTTTTTGATATTATCTAATGCCTTAGATATATCATCTCTAGATGCTGCAAAACTGAATCTTACATAATCGTTACAAGTTTTTCCAAATGCTGTACCTGGAACAATAGCGACACCGGCCTCATGCATAGCTCTTTTGCAAAATTCAGAACCATTCATTCCAGTTTTAATAACCTTTGGAAATGCATAAAAAGCTCCACCTGGTAAACTACATTCAACCCCTGGCAAGCTATTTAAACCTTCATGTATGAGTTTTCTTCTTTGAGTAAATTTTTCCATCATTTCATGTATGGAGTCATCAGGTCCATCCAAAGCAGCTATTCCAGCATATTGAGCAGCAGCGTTTACACAAGAAACACTGTTGATTAATAATTTGTTTACATGCTCCACTAAATGCTCTGGCCAAAAACTCCATCCCAATCTCCATCCAGTCATAGAATACGCTTTACTCCAACCTTCTAGAACAATTAATCTGTCTCTTAATTCTGGATAATTAAAAAAAGTAGGCATCTCTTTATTATCAAAGATTTGTCTACTATAAATTTCATCACTTAGTATAGTTACCTTGGGATGTTTTTTTAATCCCTCTGCTAGTTTGTCTATTTCAGACTTTTCAACAAAACTTCCTGTAGGATTATTCGGATTAATTAAAATTAGCAATCTTGTCTTATCAGTTATTAAAGATAAAATTTTATCAGCGCTAAACTTTAGATCTTTATCCTCTGTAAGATCATAAGGTACAGCAGTTGCTCCCGAATAATTAATCATAGACTCATATATTGGAAATGCTGGCGTAGGGTGAATAATTTCTGCACCTGGCTCACCGAAACACATAATTGCATAATACATTGTTGGCTTTCCACCTGGCATTATTAAAATTCTGTTCGCATCTACATCAGCGTTATAAAGTTGTTTCAATTTTCTTGACACCGCTTCTCTACATTCTGGTATACCATTCGACATTACATAACCATGATGACCATCATCTAAAGCTTTTTTAGCTGCTTCTACAACATGTTTTGGTGTTTTAAAATCTGGTTGACCAAGTCCTAAGTGGATCATTGGTTTACCTTGGGCCTCTAACTTTTTTGCCTCCGCTAAAACTGTGAAAGCACTTTCAGTTCCTAATCTGCTTAACGCACTTGCTAATTCTACACTCACTTAATCACCTCCTAAATATTAATCTTGAATAATCTAGATCTTTTAAATTTTTGCAACCCATCAATATCATATTTCTCTCTAATTCGTCATGCATATTTTGTAGCAGTTTTTCAACACCTTTTTGACCCCCAGCACTCAAGCTAAATAAGAATGCTTTACCAAAACTGCAGGCTTTTGCTCCTGCTGATAAAGCTTTTAGCACGTGGGTTCCTCTCCTAATGCCTCCATCTAAAATTATATCTGCTTTATCTCCTACAGCATCAGAAATTAATTTAATTTGATCAAAAGGAGATCTGGAGCCATTTAATTGTCTTCCACCGTGATTTGAGACTATTATAGCTGTACAACCAATATCAACAGCTCTTTTCGCATCATCTACACTCATAATGCCTTTTATAGCAAATGGTTTTCCCCATCTTTTAATAACGTATTCTGCGTCTTTCCATTCCATTCCGGGATCGTATTGTTCATTTATATAATCAATAACAGATTTTGTTATATTAGTACCTTTATCAGTTTTATTCTTTACATTTGATAATTCAAATTTTCTATTTGTGAAATAATTAAAAACCCATTTAGGTTTGACACCAAAACTCATTAAGCTTTTTAAAGTCAATTTTGGAGGTGTTGTAAATCCTGTTCGATGGTCTCTTTCACGATTACCTGCCACAATAGTATCAACCGTTAAACAAAGACCATCAAAGTTTGCTCTTTTACATCTATCGACCAGGTCATCTGTAATGGATTGATCTTTGTGAATATATAGTTGAAAAAGTTTTGGGCCACTAGATATATTTGCTATCTCCTCAATTGAGGTATTTGCCATTGTAGACATGCTATAAAAAGTGTTAAATTTTTCTGCTGCTTTAGCGGAGGCTATATCGCCATCGGGATGATATAATCTTTGCATTGCTGTAGGAGATAAAAAAATCGGTATACTGATTTTTCTCCCGAAAACTTTTGTTGAAAGATCTGGTTTTCCAACATTAGCCAATACATTAGGTACTAAATCACAATCATTAAATGCTTCTGTATTCCTAATCAAAGTTTCCTCGTCATCAGAACCACCATCAATGTAATGAAATATTGGAGAGGGTAATTTTTTTTTTGCTAATTTTCTAAAATCGTCATAGTTTAGACATTCATTAACATTCATGACTATCTAAATCTTAAATTTTTTCTACTTAGGTCGCTAATTTTTGTGCAACCCATTAACTTCATATCCCTTTCAAGTTCACTTTTATATTGACTTAATGCTCTTTCGACTCCAGCTTGTCCAGCTGCAGCGAGTGCATACAAATATAATCTTCCACCCGCGCAAGCTTTAGCACCTAAAGATAAAGCTTTAAGCATATGTGTCCCTCTCTGAAATCCTCCCTCACAAATTACATCTAACTTGTCTCCAACTGCATCAACTATTTCTGCAATTTGATCAAATGGAGATCTTGATCCATCTAGTTGTCTGCCTCCGTGGTTTGATACCATTATACCTGTGCAACCAATATCAACTGCTCTTTTGGCATCTTCAACACTCATTACTCCTTTTAATGCAAAATGACCTCCCCACTGTGAACATAATTTTTCGGCGTCGTTCCAATTCATTGATTGATCCAACATTGTAGAAAAGTAATTACCTATTGATGTATTTGTGTTAGTTCCTTCATCCAAATAATCTTGAATATGAGGTAACTCAAATTTCCCTTTAGTTAAGTAATTTATTCCCCACATTGGTTTTGTCGCAAAACTAAATAAACTGGATAAAGTAAGTTTAGGAGGAGAAGTAAAGCCAGTTCTTAAATCTCTTTCTCTGTTCCCACCTGTTATTGTATCAACTGTTAATGCCATAACATCAAATTTAGCTGCTTTAGCTCTTTCTAAACATGAGTCGTTTAAACCTCTGTCTTTATGGAAATAAAATTGAAACATCTTAGGAGTGTCAATAAGTGAAGATATTTCCTCAACGCTAACAGTAGCTAGTGCTGAAACTCCAAACATCGTTTTAAATTTTTGTGCTGCTTTACCCACTGCTCTTTCACCATCGTAATGAAATAGTCTTTGTAAAGCTGTTGGTGAACAGTAAAAAGGCAGATCAAGTTTTTTGCCAAATATTGTTGTGGATAAATCAACATTTTCAACACCCCTTAAAACATTAGGGACTAAATCAACATCGTTAAAAGAAGAAGTATTTCTGTTGTATGTTATTTCATCATCTGCAGCACCATCAATATAGTGAAATATTGGGGACGGCAATCTTTGCTTAGCTAATTTTCTAAAATCTCCGAAATTATGACAATCTTTTAAATTCATTAACATTTGTTAAAACCTTTTTAGGAAATTAAACATATAACTATTTGCCCCAGGGTTTTTATCACCAATACTCGCATTAGATATGTGATTATATGAAAAGCCTAATTCAGAGTTTTTAAACAAATCCAAAGATAAATGCATCTCACTTTTAAACTCGATAATATGCCCTAGGTCTTTTCCGTCACCTTCACCATATAAACCAGGAGTGAAACTTGGAATTATATTCAAAGATCCAATCTTATATTGAGCTTGGACACCTGTATAAAAATATTTTGCATTATCAGCAGTAAACATAAATCCAGTTACTGGAGACAAAGTGCCTAAGAAACTTTCTCTTAATAAGTTTTCATTTTGGTGTTGAATTCCAAATAGAGTTGATTTTGCTCCCTCATCACTAAAGTCGAAAGTACCAGAATAAAAATTCCACTGATGTTCTTTGTCAAATACTACTTTATCTTCTGCATAGCATTTAATAGCTAGCGTAATACTAATAAGAATATATCCAAAATATTTCAAAATCATTTTTTCGTTACTTGATAATAATTACTTTTCTGAATATTAATAGTCCTCCAAAAATAAACAAAATCAACGGTATTGACCAAAGAAGGATTGTGTTTTTATCAAGTTTTGGATCATATATAATCCAATCTCCATATTTAACTTTTAAGTAATCATAAATTTCTTCATCGGTTTGACCCTCGTCAATTTTCTTAATAATTAAATCTCGTATACTTAGGGCAAATTCAGATTGAGAGTCGTACACTGATTGACCTTGGCAAATTAAACATCTCAAATTTTTAGAAACTTTATCTATTCTTTTTATTTTTTCATCCGCAAAGCTATAATTGATAAATAGAAAAAATATTAATAATAACTTGATATTAAATTTACTGTTCATTGGTTTACTAATGATTGAATTTCTTTGATATTTTCTTCATTAATTGGTCCTAAATATTTTTTAATTATTTTTTTATTTATATTATTTATCAAATAAGTTTCTGGAACTCCATACGCTCCTATTTCAATGGAAATTAATCCATTTTCATCTTTAAGAATAATATCGTAAGGGTTTCCTAGTTCTGAAAGAAAGGATTTAGCATTTTCGAACTTATCTTTGTAATTTAAACCTATCAAATCTGCCTCGATGTTTTCTCTAAGTTCAGTTAAATTTTTATGTTCTTTCCTACAAGGTAAGCACCATGATGACCAAATATTGAGAATTATATATTTTTTATCAGGTGAAATATTTTTAAAATTTATTTTTTTATTTGAAAAAAACTCATAGCTTTCAAAATTTTCGATTTTTTTGTAAACAATATTTTCGGTGGTATAGTAATTATTTTTGTTCAGACCTAAATAAAGGGTAAAAAATATAAAAATTGTTGAGGACAAAATTAAGAATAATTTTATTTTCTTATTTACCATATTTTATAACTGCTAAGGTCCCCCCAAATGCTAGCATAATGATAGATATCCAAATCCAGATCATAAAAGGTTTATGTTGATATCTTACATTAAAAATTTCGTTATCTTTAAGCAAAGTAAAGACTATAAAATTATCATTAAATAAATTAGTTTTAATGTCGGCCTCACTTGTTGAAATGACTGGTTGGTTATATATTCTAATTTCTGGATTAAATCTTAATGTATTTTTCCCACTGTCAATAACCTCAAAATCTCCTCTTAGAAGCTTGTAGTTATCTTTTTCATCAAAGTTAATACCCTTAAATTTAATTGTTTTATCTATAAATTTTAGTTCGTCACCAACTTTCATATTGGAGTTAAATTCCTCTGAGTAAATTCCATTTAAAAGAATACTCAAAATAAGAATACTAAAAGAAAAATGAGAAATTTTTTGAGGAATTTGTACAGATTTACTAAAAAAATCATATAGGCTATTCAATACAAGAAATATCGAAGCAGCAATTAAAAAACTAGAAAAAAGATAACTAACACTTGAATTAGAAAATATTATGTATGCAATAATTAATGATGATATAAAGACAATTATTTGTGTATAATTTATTTTTTTTAGTTTGTCTTTGATCCATTTAACTCTAGGCCCAAATGACATAAAGATAAAAAAAGGTATAAGAAAGGGTATCATCAGTTTTTGGTAAAAAGGTGGTCCCACTGATATTTTTTCATTAGTAAAAACTTCTAGAAATATTGGATATATAGTACCTATTAAAACTACAGATAAAAAATACATCATAAACCAATTGTTTACTAAAACTGCAGTTTCCTTACTTAAAATGTTAAAGTTATTTGAATTTTTTTTGTCATTTTCTAAATAAATAAATAGAACGATGATTGCTAATAAAATTAAAAAGAACAAAAAAGTAAGTATGAACACTCCTCTCGATGGATCATTTGCGAAGGTATGAATAGAATTCAAAATTCCGGATCTTACTAGAAAAGTTCCACTCATACTTAATGAGAAAGTTGCAATAGATAAAACTATGGTCCAGTTCTTTAAAGCATTTCTTTTTTCTAGTACTAGAATTGTATGCAATAAAGCTGTTAGACAAAACCATGGCATCAAAGAAACATTTTCTACTGGATCCCAGAACCAAAAACCACCCCATCCAAGCTCATAGTAAGCCCATATTGAACCTAGCATAATGCCAAGTGTTAAAAAAATCCAAGAAAGAAATACCCATTTTTTTATTTGTTTCGCCCATTCTGAGTTAACAGTATTATTTATAACTGCAGCCAGAGAAGATGAAAATATTAATGAGGTGCCAACATAACCAATATATAGAATTGGAGGGTGAATTGCTAAAGCAGGGTCTTGTAAAATCGGATTAAGACCCAGTCCTTCTAAAGGTACCGGAAATATATAATCAAATGGGTTAGATGTGATAATTATAAAAAGTAAAAATCCTAATATAATTATTTCTTGAAATATAACTGTCAATAATTTGTATTTATTGTCGTAATTTTTTGTATCTAATATAAATAAAAAAAGAAATAAAACTAAAACCAAAAGCCATAAAAGCAAACTTCCCTCATGATTTCCCCATACACCTGAAATTTTATAGAAAAATGGTTTTTCAGTATGAGAGTTATTATAAACTGTTATATTGCTAAAATCTGACGATACAAATGCAATCAATAAACATGAAAAACTAAAAATTACAAAAAATAATTGTAAAGTAATTATAGTGTAAATCTTTTTTAGAAAAATTTTAGATTGATTTCCTATAAGTTTTGCCGATTGTAATATAATTAAAAATGCAAAGATAGTACAAAAAATCAGTGAGTAAGAACCTAGGTGGCTAATCATTATTTGTTTCTAAAGCTTCTTTAACTTCTGGTGGCATATAATTTTCGTCATGCTTAGCTAAAATTTTATTTGCGATAAAAAATCTTCTATCTTGAATAAAACCTTCCGCAACTACTCCTTTTCCCTCTTCAAATAGATTGGGTATAATGCCAGAATACTTTACTCGAATTTCATTTTTATAATCAGTAATTACAAAGTTTATCTCATTCGACATAATCTCTATAGAGTTTTTTTTTACCATACCACCAATTCTTACTTTTTTTTTTGTTAATTCGCTAAGATTTTGAATTTCAGTTGGGGACTTAAAGTAAACAACATTTTCCTCTAGTGACTTCAAAATTAAGAAAACAATTAAAACTAAAGATAAAAATAATAAAAATAAAAAAGTAATTCTTAACTTTACTTTTTTACTAATCATGAATTAATTAGTTAAATTTTAGAAATATTTGTAAATGCAAGTATCTCTTTGTAAGTCTCTTGTTTTCTTACAGTTTCAGAAACATCTTTTGTAAGATCAAAATATTTAGTTTTGAATTTTTTTTGCTCTTTTACTAACTGTAATTTAATTACTGTGTATAAACTAATAAAGCACACAAGCGTAAATATGAAAGATGACCAAACATATAAACCATAACCATTCATATTTATAAATTCGTAAATCATATTCTATCTAATCCTTTATTTTTAATCTTTATCAGTTCTGTATTATATTTCATTAAAAATATTAAAATTGAAAAAAGTACAAATGCCGCAGTCATAATGAATAATGGCACCAACATTGAGCTATGTATAGAGGAACCTGAAAGAGTTATTGATGCTGGTTGATGTAACGTATTCCACCATTCTACGGAGAATTTAATTATAGGTAAATTTATAAGTCCTAGTATTGATATTAAAGACGTAACTTTATTAACGCTCGTTTTATTTTCAAGAATTCTCCAAGATAAAATATAAAGTATATAAAAAATACATAGTATAAGCATCGAAGTAATTCTCGCATCCCACGCCCACCAGGTTCCCCAAGTTGGACGCCCCCAAATTGATCCTGTTACTAAAGCAATTATATTAAATACCAAACCCGATGGAGCTAAACTTTTTGCAATTAATAAAAAATATTTATTTTTAAATACTAAATTTCCCAAAGATAGAATAGCGATTAATGAAAAAATACCAACTGAAGTCCAAGCCGATGGAACATGCACATACATTATTCTAACGCTATCGCTTTGTTTATAATCCTCGGGTGATAATACAAGAGCTTCAATAACTCCAATTGAAAAAACTATTATAAATAGAATAAAAATATATTTTTGAGCTTTAAAACTCATTTTGCTTAATTTTATAAATGGTTGCATAAAAGACAACTATTTAATCATTATGAAAATATTTTCTAGGGGAATTTCTGACCAAGAACACAGAGGGAGATAAATAAGGAAGAAGTTTGTGTCCTTGATCAGAATAATCTTAATATTTCAAATAGATATGTCTAAGTTTTGAGTTAAATGTGTTTAAATATTGACTGGGATATTAATTAGACGGCTTAAAGTAGCTAGAACCTCTTTTGCCTGAAAATATTTCATTTATTAGAGGGTGTTTAATAGGTTCTTCTGAGTTATCCGCTAATAAATTTTGCTCGGATACATAAGCCTCGTAAGTAATTTCATCATTTTCAGCAAGCAGATGATAAAATGGTTGATCTTTTCTTGGTCTTACATTTTTAGGTATTGATTGATACCATTCCTCTGAATTATTAAATTCAAAATCCACATCATAAATGACACCCCTGAAATCAAAATGTCTGTGTTTTACAACGTCGCCTATTGAAAATTTTGCTTTTTGAACAGTCACTACATTAATATGGGGATTTAAAAGAAAAAATCAATAAAAAAACTTGAATGTTTTCTCAATCTGTTAATATGTGTTGTGAATAAATCATTGATAAAATTTGTCACAGACTTTGGCCCGCTTTTAGTTTTTTTCAGTTTTTACTATAATAACGATAAAGATCTGAAGGTCGCTATACCACCATTTATAGTTGCAACATTAATTGCTCTAGTAATAGTTTGGTTTTTAGAAAAAAAAATTCCAATGATTCCTCTTGTTGGAGGTATTTTAATTACTTTTTTTGGAGCACTTACAATTTATTTTGATAACCCAATTTTTATATATATTAAACCCACAGTGGTGAATATATTGTTTGGAACTATTTTAATTTTGGGGAAATTTTTTTCATCAGAACCTTTGTTAAAAAAATTTTTGGGAAAATCATTACTAATAAAGGATGAAGGCTGGTATATTTTAACAAATAGATGGATATATTTTTTCTTTTTTTTAGCAGTATTAAACGAAATAGTTTGGAGAACTCAGTCTGAAGAATTTTGGGTAAACTTTAAAGTTTGGGGTTTATTACCAATTTCATTCATATTTACGGCATTCCAAATTGGTTTAATAAATAAATACAAAATAGATGAAAACTAATTTAAAATTAATAATTAACAACAAATTCGACACAGATAACAAAAAAAATTTTTTCGAAAAAAAAGAACTCAAAATAATACTAAATCTTTACGCGAAAATGGTATCAGAAGGATCATGGAAAGATTATGGATTATCTATTTCAACTAAACAAGTGGGTTTTAGTGTTTTTAAAAACGCAGCTGATAATGAAATGTATAAAATTTGTAAAAACTTTAAGCCTAACAATAAATATTTTAAATACGTGATAACTGATTCAAAAGGTATAATTTATAAAAACTCAGATAATCTTGAAAATTTACTAAATAATACTAATTGGAAAAAGCTTCATAAATAATTATCTTCTTTGTCCAAACAATCTTAACAGCATTATAAATAAGTTGATGAAATCTAAGTATAAAGTTAATGCTCCCATTATTGCCTTTTTACCCATTAACTCTCCACTATCAGAAGCTACATACATATTTTTAATTTTTTGAGTATCATATGCTGTCAATCCTACGAATATTAGTACGCCTAAAATTGATATAACAAAGTACATCATAGATGATTTTAAAAAAATATTTACTAATGATGCAATTATAATTCCTATTAACCCCATCATTAAAAAGGATCCCAATTTTGTAAGATCTCTTTTTGTGGTATAACCGTAAATACTCATTGCACCAAACGTTGCAGAAGTAATAAAGAAAACTCTTGTTACACTTAATCCTGTATAAACTAATAGAATTGAGGAAAGTGAAAGACCCATCAGGCCTGCAAAAATCCAAAATACAGTTTGTGCTTTTGATGAGCTCATTTTATTAATACCAAAGCTCATATAAAAAACTATCCCTAAAGGTGCTAACATAATTATCCACTTCAAACCAGACAAGTAAATTGCATTACCAATTTCTGTTAAAGCGACTATTGAACCATCTGCACTAGTAACAACGGACATCTTAAATGTTAAAAGCGCAATAATTCCAGTTAGTAAAACACCGGTTGACATATAATTGTAGACTTTAAGCATGTAAGCTCTTAAGCCTTCATCTGTAACTGCAGCAGTTTTAGCAGTCGTTGTTTTATTTTTTAATATATTATCCCTGTTAAATTCCATACTTAATATATAGTGATAATTTGATATATTTTCAAGCAATCAAAGTAAAATTACTTATAGTTTACAATTATGAATTATAAAAAATTAGGAAATACAGACCTTAATGTAAGTACAATTTGTCTCGGTACTATGACGTGGGGAGAGCAAAATACTGAGTTGGAGGCGTTTGAACAAATGAATTATGCAATTGATAATGGAGTAAATTTTTGGGATACCGCAGAACTATATTCTGTTCCTCCAAAAAAAAATACATATGGTTTAACTGAGAAGATAATTGGTAATTGGTTCGTTAAATCAAAAAAAAGAGAGCAGATTATACTTGCCTCAAAAGTAGCAGGGCCTTCCAGAAACTACCTTAGAGATGGAGAAAATAGCTTTGCTGGAAAAAATTTAGAAAGCGCAATCAATAATAGTCTTAAAAGATTAAAAACAGATTATATAGATTTGTATCAATTACACTGGCCTGAAAGAAACGTAAACAATTTTGGAAGACTTGGGTACATTCATAAAGAAAGTGAGTGGAATCAGTTTGAAGACGTGTTGGGTGATTTAAAAAAGTATATTGATTCTGGAAAAATTAGGTATGTAGGTCTTTCCAATGAAACTCCGTGGGGAGTTATGAATTTTATGCAATTATCTAAGAATAAAAATTTACCTAGAATGATGTCAATTCAAAATCCTTACAGTCTACTTAATCGTTCATATGAAGTTGGACTTGCAGAAGTTTCGATCAGAGAACAAATAGGTTGTTTGTCATATTCACCTTTAGCCAGTGGATATTTGAGTGGGAAATATAGAAACGGAGCAATGCCAAAAGGCTCAAGAATTGAAAGGGATTATGAATTTTGGGGCAGATACAGAAAACCACAATCTGATAATGCAGTAGAAGAGTATTACAAAATCAGTAAAAAATTTGAGCTTGATATGAGCCAAATGTCTATAAAATTTTGCGAGATGCAAGATTTTATGACAAGTGTGATTATTGGTGCAACTACAATGGAGCAGTTGAAAACAAATATAGAAAGTGTACAAGTAAATTTAGACAAAGATGTAATAAATGAAATTAATAATGTTCAAAAAAAATATCCTAACCCATGTCCATAATTAAAAAAATTTATAGTGCTTTATTCATATATATTTTTGTTTTATCAAGTATAGCAAACGCTGAGGAAATTAAAAAAATTGGAAAATTTAAAGATTGGGAAACTATAGTTTATAAAAATGGTACAGAAAAGGTTTGCTTTGCACAATCCAAACCCGTTCTTCAATCCCCAAAAAAAACTGAGAGAGATTCAAGAATTTTTGTAAGTTTTAGACCTAATGAAAAAATATTTGACGAAGTAAGCACAACTTCTGGGTATGATTTTAATGAACAAAATACTGTTTCAGCAAAATCTGGAAAATCAAATTATAAATTTGATATTAAAAAAGAAAACTTCGCCTGGATTAGTGAAAATAAAATTGAAAAAAAAATTATAAAAACCATGAAAAAAGCCTCTAGAATTATGGTGACCGGCTACAATAAATCAGGCTCACAAACAATTGATCATTATTCTTTAATGGGATTTACTAAAGCCTATAATAGTGCAAAAAAAAGTTGTGAGTAATGAGCGAAAAAAATAAAATAAGAGCTCTTTGGCCAACATTATTTGGAGAATTTCACAACGAAAATCATCAGAACATCAAGAAAGAATTAATTAATTTTTTCGAGGACTACAAAAAGAAAAATCCCTCAGGACGTAAAAAAAGCTCACTAGGTACAGAAAACTATAATCTTTACGAGAGCAAATACGATTTACATATGCAAAAAAATCCTGTTTACGACAAATTATTTTCCGATTTTATTATGAGAGGTTTTTTTACAATGTCAAATGAAGCAAATAAAAGTTTGTTAAATAATTTTTCTGATAAAGAGATAGGAGTTTCAATAACTGGCTCATGGTTTATTCATTATGAACAAGGTGGCTTTGTGCTGCCTCATAATCACGGAGAATGTAGCTGGTGTTGTGTTTATTATGTTCAGGTTGGCAAAGATGCTACAACTGGAAATGGAGGGACTTACTTTCAAAAGCCAACCCCTAATAGAACAACTTTAGATTTTGGATCTTATTATAACAGATTTAATGTCCATGATTTTAATCCCGAAGAAGGTAAAATGCTAATTTGGCCAAGTTATGTTGTTCACGGATCATATCCATATAAAGGAGATCAAGACAGAATTATTATTTCTGCAAATGCAAATGTGTCTATTTTAGAGAACGGAAAACCTATTAACACAAAATAAATGAAAAAAAGAATTATTTTAGCCTACTCAGGTGGATTAGATACTTCAATTATACTTAAATGGCTTCAGGAAAATTATGATGCTGAGGTAGTCGCATATACAGCTGATATTGGTCAGGAAATTAATAAAGAAAAAATAATTAGTAATGCAAAAAAGTTGGGAGTAAGGAATATTATTATAAAAGATTTAAAAGATACTTTTGTTAAAGAGTATGTTTATCCAATGATAAGAGGTCACGCGCTATATGAAGGTGTTTATTTGCTTGGCACATCAATCGCACGGCCTTTAATAGCAAAAGATCAAATAAGAGTTGCAAAAAAATTCAAAGCTTTTGCTGTATCTCATGGTTCAACAGGAAAAGGTAATGATCAAGTAAGATTTGAATTGGGCTACCATTATTTTGGTCCTAAAATAAAAGTCATTGTTCCTTGGCGTATTTGGAAAATGAATTCAAGATCAGATTTAATTAAATACGCAAAAAAAAATAAAATACCTGTTCCTAAAGATAAAAAAGGCGCACCACCTTTTTCAGTTGATGATAATTTATTTCATACGTCAACAGAAGGTAAAGCATTGGAAAATCCCAAAAACTTTGCCCCGGAGTTTATATTTCAAAGAACAATATCTCCTGAGAAAGCTCCTAATAAACCAAGTTTTGTGACAATCAATTTTAAAAATGGAGATCCTTATGGAATTAATGGTAAAAAAGTTTCACCTGCTAAACTTTTAGAAAAACTTAATCAATTAGCTGGTAAAAATGGGATTGGAAGAGTAGATCTAGTTGAAAATAGATTTATAGGAATTAAATCTAGAGGAGTTTATGAAACTCCAGGTGGAACTTTATTGTTACATGCTCATAGAGCAATAGAGTCCGTAACATTAGATAAAGAAACAATGCATAAAAAGGACGAGATAATGCCAAGATATGCTGAATTAATTTATAATGGATATTGGTTTTCTAAGGAAAGATTTAAGTTACAAAAAATTGTTGATAATAAAAGAAACAAAGTAAACGGCTCAGTAAAATTGAAACTATATAAAGGAAATATCACTATTTATTCAAGACAAACTAAAAGCAAAGCTTATTCAATGAAAAAAGTTTCGTTTGAGGAAAATAAAACATTTAATAAATCTATCGTAGAAAGATTTATTAATTTTCACAAAAAAAAGCTGAAATAAATAATTATGAATTTTGAGACATCTAGGGCGAAAGCCATTGAAAAGTTAGATAGATTTGTTGAAAGAAACTTATCGGACTATTCAAAATTGAGGAATTTTGATTTTGGACATAATAAACGTGATAATGTTTCATGTCTGTCCCCATATATAACTCATGGAGTTCTTAACGAGGTTGAAATTCTTAAAAAATCTTTAGCAAAGTCTTCTTTTAGTAAAAACGAAAAATTTATTCAAGAAGTGCTCTGGAGGACTTATTGGAAGGGATGGCTAGAGTTAAGACCTTCAGTTTGGAGTGATTATATAATCAGCTTAAATAATATAAGAGAGAAATATAGAGAAGATCCAAATTATCTAAAAGCAATAGAAGGAAAAACTAATATCGAGTGCTTTGATGAGTGGGTAAAAGAATTAAAAACATACAATTACTTGCACAATCATACGAGAATGTGGTTTGCTAGTATCTGGATTTTCACACTTGATTTACCCTGGCAATTAGGAGCAGAACTTTTTTTAAAACATCTTTATGATGGAGATGCTGCATCAAATACACTTGGTTGGAGATGGGTTGCTGGTATTCAAACACAAGGAAAGCATTATTTAGCATCAGAATGGAATATTAAAAAATTTACTAATAATAGGTTTCAAAATATAAAATTAAATGAGAACGCACCCCCAAAAATGACTGATAAAACTTATTCAATTATTAAGAACGATTTTATTAATCCGGAAATAAGTGAAGATAAAACGCTTGTCATTTTTGAAAATAATTTATCATTTGAAAATTCAGATTTTAAAGAATTTAAATTTGATAAAATAATTTTAGCTGTTAACTCAAATGAATTTAGAAATATCAAACTAAGTGATAATGTTACAAAATTTAAGTCTGAGTTAATTAATGACCAACTTGAAAGAATTAAAAGTTTATCAATCAATTGTGAGAAAGTTTCAATTGACAAATTAAAAGATATAAAAAGTGACTTTTATATTCTTTACCCATCTGTTGGAGAAAATTTGGATTTTGTTTTATCTAACTTAAATAATTATAAGTTTATTTATAGGGAATTGGATAAATATTCTTGGCAATTTTGTAATAAAGGTTTTTTTAATTTTAAAGGTTATATACCTAAGATAATTGCTAAGTTTACCTAGCAAGTTTAATAAATATATCTCCCATTCCGGCTTGTAATTTTTCTAAAGGGGTGTTGTTTCTGATATCACAGTATTCTCCAGTAACAGGATGGGCTTTCACAATTTTTATGTCATTATCATTACATGGTTTTGTATTATGAAACAAACCAATGACCATTCGTCCATCTAGATTATAAACTTGGTCTTTTGAAATATTACTACCATCACAGAAATATTTTTTTGTTACTCTCTCAGGGAAATCTTTTTTTGTACAAGGATTATTAATTGTAAGAACATAAAATTCTTTTAATCCATCTTTAAATTTGTGCTTCATTTTTTGAACCGTCGTATATTTCATTAAATCACATGAGCAGGGCACGCAACATCTATAATAATTTCCGCACATTTGTTTTCCAGTATTTTCCTCACTTATATTCACAAACTCAGCAGTACTATTAGGATCAATAAGTGATCCAGACACAGCACAGTATAATTTATTGTATTCAACAAAATCTTTATAAGTAATTTCTTTATCAATTATATATTTAAAAAATTTTGGACCTGCAGCGTTTCTATTATTGTCTGGAAAGATTCTAGACCAATCTGTAACTAAATCTTTATAATAATTTTTTTCAGAGGAAATGGAAATATTTGAAAAAATTAGAGCTAACAAAATAAATGCAGTTAATTTAAAAATATTTTGCAGTAATTTCATATAATTAATTTGGTTTTTAAAAACCCATTTTTGACCAGTTGAATCTCTCTTGGTCTTCTTTTTCGAATTTATTTAACTCTGCTTTTGAAGGTTTTCTAAAAATAAAAATACTTAGTGCAGCAATAAATAATGCGATTAATGATACTGAACAAAATGTCATAAGTTTTAATACATTAAATATTGACATTTTGTAATAATTTTATTCTAACATTTGTCGCACTCGAACAACCTTTTAAATTATTAATTTATTGCTATTTATAACTTATGAAAAAAATCTATCTATTCTTAAGTTTCATTATAATGATTTTTGTACCATCTATTACATTTGGGAACGTTATAGATAAACTCAATGAAGCAGGAAAATTTAATAAATTAAATGAAACTCTTTCTAAATCTGGTTTAAATGAAAATCTAAAAGGTGCTGGACCTTTCACTGTTTTTGCGCCATTAGATGATGCATTTGCTGCCATAAGTGCACAAACATATTATGGTCTCTTGAGAGATGAAAATAAAGATAAATTAGTAAATATACTAGGTCGACACGTTTTTTCAAAAAAAATTACCTCATCTGAAATAGATGGTGAAATTAAACTTGAGGCTATTAACGGTGAAGAAATTACTATTAAAAAAGTAAATGGTATAGTTTATATTAATGAGGCTGAAGTTGTAACAGCTGATGTTGAAGTTTCAAACGGTGTAATACATTATATAAATAGAGTTCTTCAACCTTTAAAGTAATTATTTTTGTGTTAACGTAATTGTTTGATTCAAATCTTTAACTGAAATTGTTTTTGTTTTTCCGTTTGTCCATTTAATTTGAACTCTAATATTTTTTTCATTTTTTCTAATCCCATAATGAGCGACTGGCTCCATCTGACATAAATATCCAGATCCAGCATCAATGGTTTTGGAATGCTTTCTTAAGTTCGAGATAAGAGTTACGGTTGCACCTCTTGCTGGTGATCCGTATTTATTCAGAGGTTTTACTCTTAAATATTTATGGTTAGGGTCCACTTTTGCTTTATAAAGGGATAATGGTTGGTCTCTGCTTTCACCATGAGAAACTAATAATTCCAATATACCGTCATTGTCTATATCAGCTACCGCAGCTCCAGTTCCGTAACCATCTGGTTCTAAACCAATATCTAGTGGTAATTGTTCTAAAACTCCATTATCTAAAATTTTGAAAAGTTTATTTGGTTCACCTATGTTGTTCATAAAAACCTCATCATAACCGTCATTATCTAAATCAGCTGAAATAATAGTTCTAATTCTTGTTGGTACATCAAATGTTGGTTTTGCAATATCTTCAAAAATTTTGTCTTTTAATACATAAGCTCTATGAAAACCTCCCCAGTTACCATTCAAAATATCCAATCTTCCTCTATAATATATATCTGATAAAGCTGTGCCTCGACCATTTTGAAGAACATCCTCTACTCTATACTCGTATGCAACGTCTAAAAATTTACCGTTATTATTTTTGTAAAGGAAATTTGCACCCCTCTCATTGGCAGCAAAAATATCCATTTTATTTGAAATAATATGACCTGCTACAACTGCTCTACCTCCTGTTACTTTTGCTAAATTTAATTGAACTGACTTATCAACTATTACATCGTCACTGTATTCATAAAATCTAGTAGGTCCCCCATAATTCGCAACATAAACACCGTATGTTCCATCGCCTTTTCTATCTACACAAGCCACTGACCGTCCAGCAGTCAAATTTAAATCCTTTTTATTTTTTTCAACTTCAAATAAATCTATAAATTTTTTTCCATCAAAATCTATTAGTCTATCTGAGTATTTTTTCGTACCACTATATGTGTCTGTGTTAAGGAAATATATTTCTTCGTATCCATCTTTATCAATGTCACATGCAGCAACACCAATAGTTCTTCTAAATTCGTCAGAAAAAATATTTTCATTAATAATATTTATTAATTTTCCATCTTTATAAGATAATGCTAAGTTAAGATAACCAAACCCAGTGACCACAAAATCAAAGTTTCCATCTTTATTTACATCTGTCACAGAAACTCCATAACTAAGTCTTTTTGGGTTTTCGACAATTTGACTTGTTAAATCTTCAAAAAAACTAGCATAAAGTTTATTTGGAAATATTAATAAGAATAAGAATAAAATTTTTTTTAAATTTAGAATTACATTAATTTTCATTTTTTTTTCTTTTATATTGTTTCATCCACTCACTAAATAATTTTATAGCATCATTCATATCTCTAGTTTTATTTGGGTGGTTTTTTGCCCTCCCAAGCATAGTCGCAATGACGTTTACCTGATATTTTTTTGATCTATATTTTATAGTATTAATTGTGTATAAAGCTTTTTCTTTATTTTTAAATCCCAGACCTTTAGTGGTTGTTTTAGGATTGTAATCTGAAAATAAAGACAAATTTATAGGTTTAATTTTATTGCTTAGTGGCATTTTATTAAAGGTTTTGAAAACTACTTTATAATCAAGTTTATCTAGTTTTTTTTTTGACTCTCCATTGAATTCTATGAGATCAATTGAAAAATTGTTTTTTTTGTCAGTTTTACAAATTAATTTTATGTATCTTTTGTGAAATTCTTTAATTTTTTCTTGATATATTTTTTTTACATTTAAATATTTCTTTTCCTTGTAATTGGGTGTTAAAACAAACAAAATTCTACTTTTCCATTTATATTTTTCTAAATTCATATTTTTTTACCAGAGCATCTTTTTGAACAATATTTGACTTTCTCCCAGTTGAGTTTCCATTTTTTCCTCCAGTTAAATGGTCTTTTGCAAACTATGCATAATTTAGTCGGTAAGTAGGATTTTTTCATTTTAGTTGATGTTTATTTTTCAAAAATAAAAAATATGCAGCAATCTCATACGCATAGTGAAATAATATAAATAAGGGCTTTTTACTGAAGACTTTGTATAAAAATTTGTATTTTGGAATATTTGACCAAATGATTAGAAATGCTTTTGCTCCACCAATTACTTGTCCGTCCTGAATAACATGTAATCTTCTTAAAAGCTCTGCTTGTGTTTTAGAAGTTAAAGAAATTGCCTCATCATTATTAGTTATATCTATCCAATCTAAAGAATTATCAGAATATTTTTTATAATGATCGATTTCCATCTTACAGATATTGCAAGAATTATTAAAAAAGACTTTAACCGACATTAGTGTTTTCCTTTATAAAATTATCTGCAGCTGAAAAAATTAATTTTTTTCTATCTGGCTTCATTTTATCTAAAATACGAACCATCATTGACAATCTGGGATTTTTTAAAAAGAAAGCCCTGTTTCTATTTATGAATCTCCAGTAAAGACCATCCATGATGTTACACCATTCTCCCTTTTTAAAATCCATCATTTTCATAAAATAACTAGATCCACATATATAAGGTTTGGTGGCGAAAATTCCACCATCGCTAAATAATCCCATTCCATAAACATTTGGAACCATTACCCAGTCTGCTGAGTCTACAAACATTTCCATAAACCATTTATAAACATAAATAGGTTTGATTTCACAAAGGTTCATTATATTTGCAAGTATCATTAATCTTTCAATATGATGTGACCATCCATGAGTAAGAGCATTTTTTATTGCATAGTCTAAAGGTGGTAGACCCGTATTTCCTTCATACCACGAACTTTTCATTTTCCTATTTTGTTTAAAAAAATTTCTTGTTTCCATTTCTTTACTATAGCCTCTGTAAATTCCTCTCATAAACTCTCTCCATCCTATAACTTGTCTTATATATCCCTCTAAAGAATTAAGCCTGATTTTATTTTTTTTATGATGAGTTAAAATTCTATCAACAACAAATTCTGGAGTTATCAGACCAAGATTTATATAAGGGCTGAGTGCGCTATGGAATAAAATATTGTCTTTTTGATCAACTGCATCCTCATAGTCTCCAAATAAATTGGACTTTTCCTTAATAAAAAAATCTAAAAGCTTAACTGTATCTTTGTGAGTCGTAGCTAACCAAAAATTAGTAACGCTTCCTGGATGTTTTGGAAATTTTTTTTCAACTATTTTTTTTAATATCTGAGTGTGTTTAGTTTCATTAATTTTTGGGAATTTGGGTATAGAAATATTTTTAGGTAACTTATTTCTGTTATCTTCGTCAAAACTCCACTTTCCACCAACGGGTGTTCCATCTTTAGACATCAAGATATCGAGTTTTTTTCTAGTTTCTTTATAAAAAGTTGCCATAAATGGTTTTTTATTTTTATTCAAATATGCATCGAATTCCTGACGAGAATTAAGAAACATAGGTGTTTGAACAATATTCCATCTAACTTTAATACTGTTAAAAAATTTTTCTAATTTGATTTCAAAAAATTTATCCTCTACTTCAAAACTTGTTACTTCCTTTATCTTTTTAGATTGAATAATTTTTTTTAGTTTTTCTGTATAATTTTTGTTAAAATCTTTATCTTCAATCTTTGAATACTCTATTTTTAGTTTATTTTTTTTCAACTCATCGGCGTGCGATCTCATGGATGATAAAAAAAGCAATATTTTCAACTTGTGATGTTTCTCGTAAGTACAAAGCTCTAGATCTTCTGCCATAAAAAATAGGTGATCATTTTTGTAGCGATCTAAGTATTTTAGTGGAAATAATTGATTTCCAAGTATAAAAAATAACTTCATAGTATTAATATAACTAAAAATAAATTTATGTCAGGAAAATATATAATTTTTGGTGCGACAGGTTCTATCGGTTCTAGCCTTGCTGAGAAACTTGCAAATGACAAAGCTGAAATTCATCTAGTTGCAAGGAACCAGGACGAAGTAAAGCCTCTAGCTGAGAGATTGGGTTGTACTTTTACTGTAGCGGACGTTTTACAAGATGGATTTATAGAGAAGGTTAAGACTGATGTAACTGAAGCAAAAGGAATTGCTTATTGTATAGGATCAATAGACTTAAAACCTGTTAGAATGACAAAAGAAGATGATTTTAATAAATGCATGAAATTAAATCTTTATTCAGCTGTAGAAGCCATAAAAGGTTTTCAAGATAGTTTGAGAAAGAATAAAGGATCTATCGTTCTTTTTTCTACAGCAGCTGTTCATAGAGGTTTTACAAATCATTCAATTATTGCATCAGCAAAAGCTGCTGTTGAGGGTCTTTCAATAAGTCTTGCAGCTGAATTTGCTCCAAATATAAGAGTAAATTGTATTGCTCCTAGTTTAACAAATTCTAAGATTGCTCAACCAATGTTAAAGAATTCTGCAATTGCAGATGGCATTGCTAAAGCACACCCTTTAAAAAGAATTGGCGAAGGTCAAGACTCTGCATCACTAGCAAAATTTTTAATTTCAGAGGACAGTTCTTGGATTACAGGACAGGTCATTGCAGTAGATGGCGGTCGTTCAAGGCTAGCGTAAAATATTATCTAAAGTTTCTAACTGACCAATCTTAAATGTTATTGCATCGTCTGAATGGTAACCATATTGGTTAGAAGAATTTTTGAATCTTTCGCCAGGTTCCATAATTGGTTCTAATGACAGCACAACTGTGCCCCAATGCATTCCTAGAACCTTTTTACTTTTTAAATCCTGTCCGATGTTTAATGCCTCCTCTGGATTCGTGTGATAAATAGATTTATCTTTTTTAGGAGCCATTGGATAAAAGTTATAAGCACCAATATTTATAAATGTTAAATCAATTGGACCATATTTTTGACCAAGGTATTTATATATCTCTCCATAGCCAGTATCGCATGCGAAAAAAAGTTTTTTTCCTTTATACTCAATTAAAAAACTCCCCCATAAGGTTTTGTTAGTATCCCAAAGACTTCTTTTTGACCAATGCACCGCTGGTAAAAATGTAATTTTAATATCATTGACCATTATTTGATCATACCAATCCAACTCGCTTACGTCTTTAAATCCATTCTTAGTAAAATATTTGCCTAGATTTAAGGCAGTAGCAACTTTCGCATTTTTGTATGGAAATCTTTGTATTGTCCTAGTACTTAAATGATCGTAATGATTATGGGTTAAAAGAAATAAATCAATATTCGGTAACTCATTTAATTTAATGGCTGGATCTACAAATCTTTTTGGGCCAAATATTAAAGGTCCCATGTTATTTTCAAAAACTGGATCAGTAATAATAGTTGTTTCTCCTAACTTAATTACAAACGTAGCATGTCCAATCCAAAATATATAATCTTTATCTTCGTTATCCTTTAAAGATTTTATTACAACATCCTTTGAAATTACATGTTCATTTGGAACATTCATGTTCAATTTTTTTTTTTCTTCATTAAATATTTTGTAACTCCAGTTAAATTTCATATCTCGAACAGGAGATCCTTCTGGATTTCTAAATCTTCCATTTTCTAAATGATGATATGGTTTGTTTTCCATTGTTAATACCTCTAGATTATAATTAAAAAAAATAATAAAAAAAATTAAAATTTTTTTCACTTATATTTATTTTTTTTGAGATCTTTTAAAACACTCAATTGTATTTTTTAATAGACATGCAATTGTCATTGGTCCTACGCCACCTGGGACAGGTGTTAATGCACTTGCTACTTTTGATACTTGATCAAAATCAACATCACCGACAATTCCTTTTTCAGTTTTGTTTATTCCAACATCAATTACTATTGCATCTTTTTTTACCCAATCTCCTTTTACTAGTTCTGGAATACCTACTGCTGCAACAATTATGTCTGCTTCTAAACATTCTGCTTTTAAATCTTTTGTTTTAGAATGTGTAATGGTGACTGTACAATTTTCTTTTAATAAAAGCTGCGTCATAGGTTTGCCATTAAGATTTGATCTTCCAACAATTACTGCTTTTTTTCCATTTAAATTTGGCTCTATTTTTTTTATTAATAAATAACATCCTAAAGGAGTACAAGGAACTGAGCTTTCATACCCAGATGATAAATTTCCTACATTCATAGGATGAAATCCATCAACATCTTTACTTGGATGAATGGTTTCTATTACTTTTTGTTTATCAATATGTTTTGGTAATGGTAGCTGGACTAAAATACCTGAAACTGTATCGTCTTCATTTAATTCATTTATTTTATCTAGAACTTTTTTCTCATCTACTGTATCAGGATACTTAATAACATCAGATTTAAGACCTACTTCTAAAGCAGATTTTTCTTTATTACGAACGTAAATTTGACTAGGGGTTAAATCTCCAATTAATATAACTGTTAAACCAGGAACTTTATTATATTTATTTTTAAGTTCCGAAACTTCATCTTTAAGTTCATTTCTTAATTCTGCAGCAGCTTTTTTTCCATCAATTAATATCATAAACGCTTAAAAAATTATTGGAGCAATGTAAATCTTCATACACATTTCTACAAACCATAGCAACAACAGAAGTATAATAGGGGAGATGTCAAAAGCACCCAGGTTGGGTAAAAATGCTCTGATTCTATTCAAAAATGGGTCTGTTAATCTATATGTGAAATCTAAAATTGAATATACAAATCTATTAGAAGTATTTAAAATGTTAAAAGCAACTAGCCAGCTAATTACAACATTGGCAATAACCACATAACTATAAAGTTTTATAATTTGTAAAATCAAATAAAATAATGCAATCATTTTTTTTCAACATAAATAGATTGACTAGGAAATGCGAATGATGCTTTGTTTGCTTCAACAATTTCTTTAATTCCTAAAGCTAATCTCTCCTTAACTTGTAAATATTCACTCCACCTATTAGTTTTAGTGAAACATCTTACATACATATCAATTGAACTGTCAGAGAATTTATCTACTCTCACCGAAACACCTACAGCCACATTAAAGTCATCATGATTATTAATATAATCTTCTATTTTATCTCTTATTTTTTTTAGTTGATCAATCGTAGTGTCGTACTGCAAAGTAATATTCCAGCTAATTAGCCAATTTGTTTTTTGGCTGACATTTATTACTGCGTTCTCAGCAAATTGGAAATTTGGAATTATTGCTAAAGATTTATCAAATTTTCTTATTACAGTTGATCTAAAACCAATTTTTTCAACTATTCCTTCTATAATTCCCTCTACAATTATCCAATCCCCAATTTTAAATCTTTTTTCTACTAACACTAAAATACCAGATATTAGATTTTTAAATAAGTCTTGAGCTCCTAGTGCGACTGCGACTCCAAATAATCCTAGTCCTGCAATTATTGGTCCAATTTTTATACCCCATAATTCTAATACCGCAGCTGCTCCCAATATAAATATTAAAATTTTTAAAGATTTTATAATCCAACCGATTAATTCTCTTGTTAATAATTTATCAAGTCCACTTAAGACATAAGAAATTGGCTCAATAATTTGATGAATAGTCCAAAACAGCAAAATTGTAATTAAAGTTCTATTAATATTATCAACAAACGACCTAGTTTCTTCAGCAAAAGTTATATAATAGCTCGCAAAGAAAAAACCTAGTACTATAGGTAAAAATTTTGCCGGGCCTTCCATTGCTTTTACAAAAGTATCATCAAGCTTATTGGTGGTCCTTTTAGATATGATTTCGAGTTTTTTTATAATAAGTTTACTTATTAGTCCTCTGAATATCAAAAATATAAAAAATATTCCTAGTCCAATTAGAATCTGAGTAAAATCAATTCCTACGATTCCTTTATTCCAAACAGATAAAAAAAGATCATTAAAATTAGTCAATATTTCCATAATTAAATTTTATATAATAAAAATTCTTCATCTCCAGGATTAAATAAAAAAATCTTTTTCCATTTTATCTCGTTTAAAACTGAAGATGTTTTTTCACCTAAACACATTAAGTTAGTATTCATCCAATAGTCAACTAGTTCGTATTTTTTAATAATATTTAGCAAACTTTTTGCGCTATTTTCAGAATATACATAAATTATCTCTGGCATGAAACTTTTCATTTGCTCAATAAAATTTTGATCAAGATCATTATTATGTTCGACCTCATAATTAATAACGCGATCAATATCAAAATTTTCGTCTTTTAATTCTTTATGCAAGTTTGATGAAACAATTTCTCCACTAACATATAAAAGTTTCCCTATTTTTTTGCTAAAATTTTGAATTATGATTTCTTTTAAGTTTCTCACGTTACCACCAGCTGCATAAACGTTTTGAAAACCTTTTTCTAAAGCAAGTTTTTCGGTGGCTGATCCTACACAAAAACAATAAATAGATTTGGATATATTTTTTGTTTCTAAAAATTTAATTGAATTTGAACTTGTAAATATTATGCCTGAATATTCTTCATATTTAAGATTTATCAATTCCCTTCTTTTAACTTTAATAACTGGCATGTGAGAAACATCATGGCCTAATGATTTCAGTTTAGAAATAAGCACTTTTGAGTCTTCTATTGGTCTTGTAAGCATTATATGCATATTATTTTTTATAATCACCACCAGATTGTTCTTTAAGTTTTTTTCCTAATGTTTTTCCTGCTTCAATCGATTTTTTTTTTTCAGATCTAACTTTATAATAATACCTTCGTCTTCCATCAATAGAGAAAAGCTCACCAGATATAAAAATCTCATTATTCTTTATTTCTGAAAAAGCACCTACAGCAGTCTCACAATCACCATCTAAAACTTTTAAAACTTCTCTCTCAGCTTTGACTTTTAAACTGGTTTCATGGTGATTTATTTTTTTTAAAAATTCATTTATTTCATGATCATCATCTCTACATTGAACTGCAATGGTTCCTTGTCCTGCACTAGGTATTATGTCGCTATTCGTAAATTCCTCTGTAATCTCATGATCCATCTCTAATGATATCAATCCTGCTTTTGAAAGTATAATTGCATCATATTCACCATTTTTTAATTTTTTTATACGAGTGTCTATATTTCCTCTTATAAGTTTAAAATTCAAATCTTTTCTAATATTTCTAAGTTGAAATTCTCTTCTAAACGAAGAAGTACCTATTATAGATCCAGGCACTAAATCTTTTAATTTTTTTTTTGAATTACTAATTAATACTTCATTTGAACTGTTTCTTTTTAAAAAACAATTTGTTTTTAAACCTTTAGTTTCAAAAGATGGCAAATCTTTAAGTGCATGCACTGCAATATCTATATTTTTTTTTAGAAGCTCTTCCTCTATATTTTTAGAGAATAATCCTTTTCCTCCAATTTCGCTAAGTCTTATGTCTATTTTAGTATCACCTTTTGTTGTTATTTTTTTTATGGTTATTTCCTGATTAAAGTACTTTGAAATTTCGTCTTTAACTCTGTTAGCATAGATTAATGCTAATTTGCTTGCTCTAGACCCTATTATTAATTTTTTCCTTTTCATAAAATTTCTGTATATTGCATAATTATAGTTTAATCGTTTAATTAAAAATAAAATTATGCAAAAAGAACCTTTAATACTAGGAATTGAGACAAGTTGCGACGAGACTGCTGCATCCATAATCCAAAATAATGGATCGGGTGTTCCAAAAATACTATCAAATATTATATCCAGTCAATTTGATGTTCACAAAGAATTTGGAGGAGTAGTTCCAGATTTAGCTGCAAGAGCTCATGTTGAAAAAATTGATTTAATTGTAAAAGAAGCACTTAAAAAAAGTGGAAAAAATTTTTCTGAAATTGATGCAGTTGCGGCAACTGCAGGCCCAGGTTTAATAGTATGTCTGACGGTAGGGCTTAATTTTGCGAAAGGTTTATCTATCTCGCTAAATAAACCTTTTATAAGCGTGAATCATTTAGAGGGACACGCGTTAAGTCCAAAGCTACATACCAATTTAGATTTTCCTTATCTACTTTTACTAATTTCAGGCGGTCATACTCAATTTTTAAGTGTAAATGGATTAGGAAATTATAAAAGACTGGGTACAACTATTGATGATGCTCTAGGTGAGGCTTTTGATAAGACAGCAAAACTTTTAGGTGTAGATTTTCCAGGAGGTCCACAAATTGAGATACTTGCTAAAAAAGGAAATCCCGATGAATATACTTTACCCAAACCTATAATCAACAAAGGTGGATGTAATTTGTCATTTGCAGGTCTCAAAACTGCTGTATTAAAAGTAACAAAAAATATTAATTATGAAAAAGAAAAATATAATTTAGCAGCTTCGTTCCAAAAGACCATAAACGAAATTTTATATAAGAAAACTAAAATCGCATTCAAAGAATTTAAAAAAATCAATAAAACAAAAAAAAATGCTTTCGTAGTAGCAGGTGGAGTTGCCGCAAATAAAAGCATAAGAGATATTTTAACTGTTGCTTCTAGAGAGGAAAAATTTGAACCTATTTTTCCTTCATATGATCTATGTGGAGATAACGCTGCAATGATAGCTTTAGTAGGATTAGAAAAATTTAAGCTAAAGAAATTCGACAAATTAGATTGCCCTGCAAAACCTAGATGGCCTTTAGATAAAGATGCAAGTTTTCTAAAGGGCGCAGGAGTGCAATTATGATTAATCGTTGCTTAAGCCTATATATTAATTACATAAATAATATATTTCTTTTCAAAAATAAAAATTGAGACTATAAAATTATCTATAAGTAAATAGAAAAGTTATTAATGATTGATATAAGTGAATTAGAACCAATAGTTTTATTAATCGTAAGCAGTTTTTTGATTAGACAAACTTTAATTTATGCTAATCAAGGTTGGGCAAAATCTTACTCTCAAACTATTTCTTTTTTCTTGCTTCCAATAATCACGTACGTAATTACAAAAACAATCTCAGGAAATATTGCTTTATCTTTAGGGATGATTGGGGCTTTATCGATTGTAAGATTTAGACATCCAGTGAAAAGTGCGCTTGAATTGATTATATATTTTGATCTTATAACTTTGGGTATAGCTACCTCTGTTAGAACTAAATGGTCAATACAGCTTGTTCTTGTAACTATTTTGGTAATATTATTTGTTAAATTTTTAGGTAATTACTTTAAAAGTAAAGGTAAGTCGTTTTATAATATCTCTTTTAATGAGGGAATAGAACACCATGATCTAGAAATTTATGCAAGTGATTATGTTGAGGCTTTAGAGAACAGCAAATTTTTAAAAAATATGATTAATGATAAAGAGAACAAAGAATTTATTTATAAACTTTCTTTTGAAAGAAAAGAAGATTTAATTGAGTTTAAAAAGAAAATCGAAAATGAGAAACCAATTAAAAAAATTGAAGCACAAATATTATAATTTAGTCTCAAATTGCAAAGTTTTATCAATTTTATTTATTATAATTAATCTCATTACAGTTAACTCTTATGCAAATGAGTACAAATCTTGTGAAGTAAACGATAAATTTAAAATAAAAAGATTAGATATACATATTGATCAAAATAGGAAATGGGTTAAAAATAATACTAGAATTCTCGTAAGTAATACTAGAAATATTCCAAAAAAATTAAGAAAAAGATATAATGGAAAAATAATAGTAAACTATACAAATGGCTCAAAGTGTTCTTTGGAGGGAAGAATAAGACAAAGTGGAGATTTTAAGGATCATTTTGTTTATACAAATAACTCAATAAAACAATCTTTAGATATTAACCTATCGAATGGTAATATTGCTGGAATAGTAAGTTTTAAGTTATTGTTGGATGGCACGAGAGGTATCTCCAATGATGAAATATTTTTAACTGAATTGTTAAGGGAATTAAATTTTATATCACCTAGAACTCAAATGGTAGAAGCCACTATAAATGGCTTAAATACAAAAATGTTATTTCAAGAAAATTCTAAAAAGGAGTTGTTAGAATATAATGGAAAAATAGAAAGCGCAATTTACGAGTCGAATGAAAGTGATTACTTTAAAATATATGAAAAATTTGAGGATAATAATTTAACAAACGATGAAATAGGTTTAACTAAAGAGCTTGACCAGGCTTTGAAGGGTTTACTAGCAAGACAAACTAATTCAAAATGGGCACTGAAGGGTGCTATTCATTCAAAAATTTCTTTTGACGCTTTGTCAAATCTTAATTTAATTTACATTAATTCAGTAAAAGGTGTTTACAACGACAAATTTGATAATACTTTTTTAGGCAATCAAATTAAAAAAAATATAATTAATTTAGATAAATACAATCTTATCCTTAAATCTGCTAACGCTGATCATGCTCTAATATCACACAACAGAAAATTCTATTGGAATAAATTAGAGGAATATTTCGAGCCTATTTATTACGATGGAAATCCGAATATTTACAAAAATGAAAACATCAAACTAGATTCTCCGGTGAGTTTATACATTAAAGAAGCTTTTAATGAATTAACTTACAATTTAACAAATATTGACTTAATTAATTTTAAAAAAAAAATGGATAATAACAATTTAAATTTTACCGACCAAGAAATAAGAGATAAAATATCAATAATTTTAAATAATCTTTCAACATTAGAAAAAGAAATTAATAATTTTAAATTAGACACTAAACAAAAAAAAGATTTAGAGGTTAATGAAAATATTGTAAAAAAAGCAATTCAAAATAAAAAAAATAACAACTCCGAAGGTGTTTTTATTTTCAAAAAAAATGAATTTGATGAAAACTTTTTAAACTGCAGAGAATATGAAGAATGTAGTGTTATTAACTTAGATAATATTGATCAAGCTAAATTAATTGCTGGAGACTTAATTATAGAAAATAAAGAATATATTTACTTGGGATATTATCCTAACTTGATAACAAACAATCAGGAGAGAAAATTTAATTACAAAAAGTTAGATTCTAGTGAAATTAATTTTTATTTTAATGATGGGATTGAATACAAATTTGATGAAGAAAATAATGAATTAGAAATATCTCAAAAAATCCCTGAGGCAAGAGCATACTTTTTAGATAGCAATATAAACAATTTAAAAATTAAATTTAAAGGTTTTGGATCTTCTAAAGAACTTAAATCATTCCCATTTGATTTTAAAGGACTTACGGGATGTTTAACTTTTTATAATTCAAAACTAAAAGACATTAATTTAGAATTCGAAAATTCAAATTGTGAAGACTCAATTAACATGGTTAATGTTAGTGGAGAAATAAATAGCATATTAGTCAAAAATTCATTATCCGACGCTCTTGATATGGACTTTTCTAAAATAACTGTAAATGAAGTTAAAATTGAAAATTCAAAGAACGATTGTCTAGATGTTTCATTCGGAGAATATGAATTTAAAAATTTAGAGCTGGATATTTGTGGAGATAAAGGTTTATCAGTTGGAGAAACATCTAATATATTTGTTGAAAATATTAGTGTTAATAATTCTTCAATTGGTGTTGCATCAAAGGATGGCTCAATAACAAATATTTTAAATTCAAAATTTAATAATGTGGATACTTGTTTAGAGTCGTACAATAAAAAACAGGAATTTTCAGGTGGATATATTAAAGTTGATAAATTTAGTTGTTCTAATTTTACAAAAAAAATAGCTCTTGATTCTCAATCGGAAATTATAATTAAAAATTAAACATGTCTTTTAGAATAGAGCAAAAAATTTTGATTGAAAAAAATCAAATAATTGAATTTAAAAAATTATATAAAGAAAAATCAATAAAAAAATTATATCCCTCAAGAATAATTAGAAGTTTATATTTGGAGAACTTAAATAAAGATATGTATGCTAATTCTATAGAAGGTGTAGTCCCGAGAAAAAAAATAAGAATAAGAAATTACCCCAATGAAAAAAATGGAAAGTTTTACCTAGAAAAAAAGATATCCAGTGTTGAGGGAAGATTTAAAGAGAAAAAGGAAATTGATATTTTAAAACTTGAGAAAATATTAAAGACAGGAATTTATGATTATGACTATGGTCTTTGTAAACCATTACTATATGTAGAGTATCAGAGAAGTTATTATATTTTAGGTCAATCGCGAGTTACCCATGATAACAAAATTAAATATTATAGATTTGGAAATAAATTAATTAAACATGATGAAAATGAAATCTTTGAAATTAAAACCAATTATCGAGCCGATTTAGATAAATTAAATCAAACATTTCCAATGGATAGAACAAGATTTTCAAAATATTGTAATGCATTTGAAAAACTTTTTGTTTAAGAAGTTTCTTTCTTTAATAAATCCCATAAACCGTCGGCTCTATCATCAATTGGTAAACAAAATTCAACAAGATTGTTAAGACGACCCAGTGTTTCTTTACATTCATGATTTATTATATTTCCATCAATATCAAAAAAAATTGGTTCCAAGGTGTTTAAATTAACCACATTATTTGCCCAACCAGATCCAATACCAGAACAAATAAATGTGTTACTTTTGAAAATTGTTTTAGCATAAGAGAATCTATCTTTAAATGCACCACAATCTCCTGCTAAATATATATTATCTTTACCAAAATTAATTTTTTTGATTTCATTCCTTTCTATAATTTTTGAGTTATACATGCTGTTTGCAATAGGAATTTGTATTGAGTTAAAAAGTTTAATTTTATAATTAATTTTTTCAATCATTGTGCTATTTGGTAAATTATGAGGAAGATCAGAAAATAATCTTAAATACCAAATATAATGTTGTACTATTATAGTATTACTCAATTTTATTAAATTTTTTTTTTCAAAAATCATATCTTCATTCATGTCAAGATTGTAAACAGAATAACCATTAATTTTTTTATACCGCCAAAAAGGAATTTTTTTAAAGAGCTCACCATCATGATTGCCTCTTACTGCAAGGTACCCAAAGTTTTTAAAATAATTTTTGAAAATCTCGAAATTTTCCTCCTTCTCTGTAAGATCTCCACCAAATATTATAAAGTTTGGATTATTTTTTTTTAAAAAATTCGACAACGACTTATCTGGTATATCTAAATTACCATGGTAACCATAAGCATGACCAATAAAATAAGAATTTTTTTCTAATGAATAAGAATTATTTGTAATAACCAAAAAAAAGAAGGCTAATGTTAAAAAATTTATATAATTTTTCATAAAAAATAATTTTAAATTATTAAAAGCTTTAGTATTAATTTAATAAAATAATATATCAAATGACAAATAAAAATTAAAACTAAATGCAGTATTGGTTAATGAAACCAACACTTGTGATACATCGTTAAGACTCTACCGACTCCCACTAACCTTTGCCTTATCTTTTCAATTAGAAATGTTGATTAAAGCTGATTATAATCAGCAAATGCATAGTACGTTGCATAGTACGAAACTTACTCAAATTTTCGCCATTATTAATTGTTATATTAATAATTGTTAAAGTTCGTATTCAGAATTTTAATAACTCCAAACATATGCAATTAGAACTATTCGATTATAGAAGGGATCGCCTTTTCGACTCTGAAAATCAAATTGCTCATTATTATGATGTATTGAGTGAAACTCACGACTCAATTAGTTATTCAGAGCATATTGATCCTAAAAAAGGATACGCAATTTGTGGAATGGAATATGAAGAATATGTGGATGTAAAAAAGGATAAATTGGGCGGATTAACCTATGACCAGATACTCAGTTATTTAAAAGATGCTAAAAAAGAAGATAGACTAGAAAAATACAAGGCACTTTTAAAATTTAGAAATATACCTTTTGAAGCAGACCTCTTTACATGGAACAATGACGACTTGTAATAAGCTAATATTTTTTAGCTGCAAATTTTTTTGTTTAGTGTAATAAATACTTTATGTTTCGATTCAAACTTGCAGAATTTTTTAGTGGGCCCGGTGGTATGGGCTACGGTGCAGGATTAAGTAAAGTAAAGGGTAGCTCAATAGAACATGCTTGGGCATCAGATTATGACCAGGACTCCTGTGATACCTATAAAAGAAACATTAAAACAAAAGCTGTTTTTTGTGAAAAAGTAGAAAATTTTTTTAATCTAGTCGATAATAAGAAAATTATTCTCCCAAAATTTGATTGCTTTGCTTATGGTTTTCCTTGTAACGATTTTAGTAATGTTGGTGAGCACTTGGGCTTTAAGGGTAAATTTGGCCCTCTATACTCTTATGGTGTTGAATTAATTAATCGATATCATCCAAAGTGGTTTGTTGCAGAAAATGTTGGGGGAATTAAAAGTTCAAACGAAGGTAAAAGTTTTATAAAAATCTTAAAAGATCTAAAGGGTGCTGGGAAAGGTTACAATTTAACTGTTCACAAATATAAATTCGAAGAATATGGAATTCCACAAGCCCGTCATAGAATTATTATTGTTGGAATAAAAAAAGAACTAAATCTTATATTTAAAGTTCCAAAACCGAATTACAAAACAATGACAGCTAAAGAAGCTTTAAACAATATACCTACAAATGCTCATAACAATGAATTAACTAAAAACTCAAAACAAGTAATTGAAAGATTAAAATATATCAAACCAGGTAAAAGTGCTTTTAATTCTAATATTCCAAAGAAATTAAGACTAAATGTAAAAGGAGCAAAGATAAGTCAAATCTATAGAAGATTAGATCCTAATAAACCTTCCTATACAGTTACTGGAAGTGGTGGTGGTGGAACCCATGTTTATCATTGGAAAGAAAATAGAGCATTAACCAATAGAGAAAGGGCAAGACTACAAACCTTTCCTGATAATTTTATATTTGAGGGCTCAAAAGAAAGTGTTCGAAAGCAAATTGGTATGGCAGTACCTGTAAATGGCGCTAGAATAATATTTGAAGCTATACTAAAAACCTTTGAAAATATTAGCTATTCAACGATAGATACTAATTTAGAAGATATATAAAAAAACTACAGACTCCTGTTAATAAAGTTTTTATACTTTTTCATGGCTATAAATAAAAAAGATAGAGAGCTATATAAAAAATATTCCCCAAAATTGGCCGAAACATTAAAACTTCCAAACAACGAAAAATTTATAGATGATTATTTTTCAAAAATTATGATTGGATCAGAAATTGAAAGTCTAAATGATGATAGCTTTGAAGATTGGTTAGAAAATAGACTTAAACCTAATTTAATATTTTTGAACGAAAAAGATTATTTAGAAATGGCAATTGAAGCCTTAGAAACTACTGGAAATATTGCTAAAACAAATTTTGGCTCAGCTCAACAAAGAGATGAGATGGCCTTATGGATTAATAAAATAACTGGTTATCTTGGAGAGCTTGCTTTTAAAAAAAAATTAATCAAAGATTTTAATCTAGATTGTAAACTGCCTCACAGTGCCAGTACTGCAGAAGAAAATATGCCTTCTGATATTCCATTAATAAAATATGTTAATGAAGAAAGTTTTAGAGAACCAAATCTTAAAATTAGTATTAAACAAACTAAGTGGAGTGGTGTTTGGTTAGATCTGGGAACTCAGCATGAGAAAAGTGATATTTATGTTCAAGTTAAAGTAAATACTGGAGCAAATCTTTTTATGTCTTATCTAAATCGCTTGGGTTTTTTTAAAGATATCTTTTTAAAAAAAGGTGTAGATGAAAAAATTATAACTGAAAAAAAAAAAGATATAATTTCAGCCACAATAAAGAAATTTGAAAATCATTCTTTATTTGCTTACGTGGCTGGTTTTACAAAAATAGAAGATACTACCTTTAATCATGAAGGAGAAAAAAAAACTGGAACAAAATGGAAAATATATCATATCAAAAAAGCTGAGGGCTTACTTACTCAAAAAATTTTAGACGATATAAAAAGCGAAAATGATGTTGATAAAATTAACATTGTTCCTATCGAGAAATTTAGTACTTACCCAAGATATATTGTAAGTATTTCAAAATTAAATTATAAAAAAGAAGATTGGGAAAAAATTATTAACCAACTTTAAAATGTATAGTGCTTTGCATAGTACGAGTTAGAAAAAAACCAAGGAAAATGAAACACCGATGATTCGAAAATGGCGTAAACATTGGAGAAACAATTAGATGAAGTACTGGTTACTTAAGTCAGAGCCGGATGTATGGTCAATAGATGAACAAATCAAATCAGGTAAAAAAGGTACTACCTGGGATGGTGTAAGAAATTATCAAGCCAAAAATAATTTGCTTAAAATGAAAATTGGCGATTTATGTTTTTTTTATCACTCTAATATAGGAAAAGAAATTGTTGGAATTGTAAAGGTAATTAAAGAGGCTTTTATTGATCCAACAGACAAACAAAAAAAATTTGTTGCTGTTAAAGTAAAGTTTGTAAAAAAACTAAATATACCTGTTACTCTGGAAAATATGAAGAAAATTAAAGCTTTAGGTGAGCTTTCTTTAATAAAACAAAGCAGATTATCCGTGATGCCTATTGATACTAAATGCTGGAAAATTATTTTGAAGATGGGTAAAATAAAATTATAAAAAAATGCCTAAAAAAAAAAAGAAAAAATCAAAAAGAAAAATTAAAACTAAAATTAAAAAAACTCGAAAAAGTATTAAAAGAAAAAAAAATAAAAGAGTTAAATTAAAGAAGAATACAAAATCAGAGGGACCTAAAGAACTAATTTATAAAGTAAAAGGTGATTGGATAAAAAAAGCTACCGTTAACAAGTCAGAATACGAGAAAAAATATAAACAGTCATTAAAGGATAACGATAGTTTTTGGAAAAAAGAAGGTAAGAGAATAACTTGGATAAAACCTTATTCAAAAATTAAAGATGTTAAATACAGTAAGTCTGATGTTCACATAAAATGGTATTATGACGGAACTTTAAACGCTTCAGCAAATTGTATAGATAGACATTTAAAAAGAAACAAAGATAAGACTGCAATTATTTGGGTAGGTGATGATCCTAAGATTCAAAAAAAGATTTCTTATAAACAATTACACCAAGAAGTTTCAAAAGCTGCAAATGGTTTAAAAGAATTGGGAGTTAAAAAGGGTGATAGGGTGACTATATATTTAACAATGATACCTGAGTTAGCTTACACTATGCTAGCTTGTGCAAGGATAGGTGCAATTCATTCTATTATTTTTGGTGGCTTTTCTCCCGATAGTATTTCAGGAAGAATTAACGATTGTAAATCCGATTATGTAATTACTGCAGATGAGGGAATAAGAGGGGGTAAAACTATTCATTTAAAATCAATAACTGATGAAGCTTTGGTTGATTGCCCAAATGTAAAAAAATGTATTGTTGTAAAAAGAACTGGAAATAGAATTAATTGGGATGAAAGTAGAGATGTTTGGTATCACGAAATGACTAAAAATGTTTCGTCTATATGTGAACCAGAAGAGATGAATGCGGAAGACCCATTGTTTATCCTTTATACCTCTGGATCAACAGGGAAACCAAAGGGAGTGCTTCACACTACGGGTGGTTATATGGTTTACGCTTCTATGACACATCAATATATTTTTAATTATAAGCCAAAAGATATTTATTGGTGTAGTGCTGACATTGGATGGGTGACAGGACATAGTTATATTATTTATGGACCTCTCTCAAATGGTGCAACTACTATAATGTTTGAGGGAATACCAACTTATCCTGATAGCTCTCGTTGGTGGCAAATAATCGATAAGCATAAAGTAAACATTTTTTATACTGCACCAACAGCAATAAGAGCATTAATGAGGGAGGGTGATAAACCAGTAAAGAAAACTTCTAGAAAAAGTCTTAAATTACTTGGAACTGTTGGAGAGCCAATTAACCCAGAAGCTTGGCAATGGTATTACAAAACTGTTGGCGACTCTAGGTGTCCAATTGTAGACACATGGTGGCAAACTGAAACTGGTGGAATTTTAATTAGTCCACAAACAGGAGCCATTGATTTAAAACCTGGGTCAGCTACAAAACCTTTTTACGGAATAAAACCAGTTATAGTTGATAAAGAAGGAAAAGTCCTTAAAGGTGAGGCCCGAGGTAGATTGTGTATTGCTCAATCTTGGCCAGGTCAAATGAGAACTGTCTACGGGGACCATCAAAGATTCATAGACACTTATTTCTCTCAATTTGATGGAAAATATTTTACGGGAGATGGATGTAGAAGGGATAAAGATGGATACTATTGGATTACTGGAAGAGTTGATGATGTTATAATTGTATCTGGTCATAATTTAGGTACGGCTGAGATCGAAAGTGCATTTGTTGCCCATCCTAAAGTTGCAGAGGCAGCTGTTGTAGGATATCCGCACGATATTAAAGGCAACGGATTATATTGCTATGTAACTTTAAATGTTGGCGAGGAGCCAAATGGGGAGCTTGAAAGAGATTTAAAATTATGGGTAAGAAAACAAATAGGTCCTATAGCTACTCCTGATTTAATTCATTTTTCACCTGGACTACCAAAAACAAGATCGGGAAAGATAATGAGAAGAATTTTGAGAAAAATTGCAGCAAATGAACACGATCAACTAGGTGATACAACAACACTTGCTGATCCGTCTGTTGTGAAAAGTTTAGTAAATGAAAGAAAAAATATTTAAAAATTTATAATTTTTTCAAATTCTTCTTTAATATTGTCCCATTTTAAAATCATCGAATTTAAAACTATTTTTCTATCCAAGGTTTTTAATTCTTCGGCAATTGGTGCCCAGTCATACAAAGCAAGTGCACTTTTATTAAATGGTAAATTAATGAAATATTTTTCCCAATCAATATTGTCGTATCTTTCCTGAAAAATTATTTTCGCTGAATTAATAATATCTTCGGGCATTCCATTATTTTTTTCTTTATCAAGAATAGAATTATATATAATTTTTGATTTTTCAGTGTTTTGATAATTTTTTATTACTTTAAGATAAGATAGCGTATAAAATGTCAAATCTTGTAAAGCTATAGAATATATGTTCCACTTAGCTGTATTTATCGATCCCAAAAATTTCTCGTCATCGAAATGTAGAACATATTTAGTTCCCATCCTAGTTTTTAGATAGCCGTACAAAGTTACTTGGGATACCCAAGCTGATTTTTTTTGAATAAAATCCTCTAATTCAGATAAGTCTTTTATTTTTTTTTTTGGCAAAATGGATTTGAACATGGCAAGTAGATAAACTTTAAAATCCTCCAATTTAATGTCCTTTAGATTGAATCTATATTTTAGTGCCATTTAACTACCTGTAGTTGTTTTATAAGACAAAAATTCATAATTTTATAGCATTTTTAGGGGTTCCATTAAATTTGATAATGGGTATGGTCATTTCTTTTAACCTATAGGGAGGGAAAAAAAATGTCAAAACAAGAACAACATTGGGAAAAAACCAGAAATTTGCTTTTTGTAACATTAGCAATTTGGTTCGTTTTCTCGATTGGCATCTTTTTCTTCGCAACTGAAATGAACGCTTCAGGCATTAAACCATTTGGATATCCTTTAACATATTGGTTTACTTGTCAGGGTTCACTTGGAATCTTTGTAATCTTAATTTTTTGGTTTGCAGGGAGACAAGAGAAAATCGATGAAGAGTTTGGTTTCACCGAAAGAGAGGATGATTAATGATAAAAGGTAAATTTATCGACAACTTGCCTAAAGTTTATGGAATATACACTGGGGGTTTCCTAGTATTCATTATACTTATGGCAATTGCTGAACAAGCTGGAATGTCTGCAAAGATGATAGGTATTTTCTTTGTTGCATTTACGGTCTTCATTTATGCGCTAATTGGTTATTTATCAAGAACACTTCAAGTTGATGCTTATTATGTAGCCGGAAGACAAGTTCCAACTGTATTTAATGGAATGGCGACCGCAGCAGACTGGATGTCTGGTGCATCGTTCGTTGCGATGGCAGGAGGAATTTACTTCAAAGGTTATGGATACATGGCACTTCTAGTTGGATGGACTGGTGGATATGTTTTAGTTGCATCTTTATTAGCACCATACCTCAGAAAATTTGGATGTTACACAGTGCCAGATTTTATAGGAACAAGATATGGTGGAAACTTAGCAAGGTTATCTGCGGTAATCGTTTTAACGGTTGCTTCATTCACTTATGTAACAGCACAGATTAATGCTACAGGAACTATTGCATCAGTTGCACTAGATATTCCTTTTAATATTGCTGTATACGTTGGTTTAGCAAGTATATTGATGTGTTCAATGCTTGGTGGAATGAGAGCAGTTACTTGGACTCAAGTTGCTCAGTACATTGTATTAATTATTGCATATTTAATACCAGTGTTCTGGATTAGTAACAAAATAGGCGCTGGCTTCTTCCCGCACTTTATGTTGGCGGATGAGGTTGCTAGAATTGCTGAACTAGAAAATCAATTTGGTCTAGGAACTATCAAAAACTCAGCTGCTGATTTAGCTACGGTACCAAAAGGTTTAGCTGGTATAACTAAGGCTCACTCTGATGTAAACACAACCCCTTGGAAATTTATTTCATTAGCAGTTTGTATGATGGCTGGAACAGCTTCATTACCTCACGTGATGATGAGATACTTTACAACTCCAAGTGTGAAAGCAGCTAGAAGATCAGTAGGTTGGTCTTTATTCTTTATATTCCTACTATACTCTTCTGCACCTATGTTAGCGACTTTATCAAAACTTTCGTTGATGGATCCAAATCTACCAACAGGAATTATTGGTAAATCAATATCGGATGTACAAGCTATAGACTGGTATCAAAACTGGAACCAAGCTAATCTTATGTTTGTAAGTGACTTTAACGGAAATGGAACACTTGAATTAAACGAGTTTTTCATGGGTGGTAAAGCCGTTGTATTAGCGACACCAGAGGTTGCTGGATTACCATATGTAATTTCAGGATTAGTTGCTGCTGGAGGTATGGCTGCTGCCATGTCAACTGCAGATGGATTAGTTCTTGCGATTTCAAATGCTCTATCTCATGACATTTACTACAAAATAATTAATCCTAAAGCTGAGACAGCTAAAAGGCTGATCGTAGCTAGGGTTTTACTTGTAATAATTGGTTTTGCTGGAGCAACAATTGCAGCTCTTGAAATTCAAGGTATTCTTGGTTCGGTAATTTGGGCATTCGACTTTGCAATGTCTGGATTATTCTTCCCATTAGTACTTGGAGTATGGTGGAAGAGAGCTAATGCACAAGGTGCTGTTGCTGGAATGTTGTTAGGTCTAATATCTGGAACTGCTTATCTAGTTTGGGTAAGAAATGGTGGAGCTGGCTTCTGGGGAGTTACACAATTAACTTTCGGTATAGTCGGATCACTTGTAAGTTTAGTTTCAATGATTGTAGTAAGCTTAATAACTAAAGCACCAGATTCTGCTACGCAGAAGATGGTTGACGAAGTACGTATACCAAGTGGTAAGACTGTACTTGGTAAACAACACTAAATTAATTTAAATTTAGGGGCGAAATATTTCGCCCCTACTTAACAGTCACCTGATAAAATGAGCGCAAATTTTCATCCTTTAGTTTATATAATTGATTATGTAATGGGTGTTATTATGTGGACACTTATAGGTAGAGTTGCGATGAATATATTTCAAAGACAAGACTCAGAATTTTTCTTTATGAAGGTTTTTGTAAAAATGACTGATCCATTTATAAAAATGTTTAGATTTATTACTCCATCTTTTATAGTCACACCGTTAGTTCCACTCTATGTTGCATGGTTTTTTTTTTATGTTCAGATTTTACCTTATGCCTTATCTTTTAGGGTATTCCGTCATGGGAATGTTATCTTTTCCACTCGAAAGCGAGATAGCTTCACAAATATATCAAATATTTGGTAAAAATTAATTCAAAATAAAAACAAAAATTGATACTAGTGTAAGTATCCAAAATGAAAAAAATACAAATATCTCCATCAATTTTATCCGCAGACTTTAGCCAATTAGGAAATGAAATCAAAAGATTAGAAGTGGGTGGGGCTGATTTGATTCATGTAGATGTAATGGATGGTCATTTTGTTCCAAACTTAACAATTGGTCCACCGGTAATAAAAGCTTTAAGAAAATATACAAATTTACCTTTTGATGTTCACTTAATGATCAATCCTGTCCATAAATACATAAAGGACTATGCCAAAGCAGGATCCGATATTATAACAATTCATCCTGAATCTACACAAAACCTAAAGAACTCAATAAAAGAAATTAAAGATTTGGGAAAAATGGCTGGTGTCTCACTTAATCCAGATACGCCTATTAAAACAATATTAAAGGATTTAAAAGATATAGATCTTGTTTTAGTAATGAGTGTATTTCCAGGTTTTGGAGGTCAAAAATTTATGCCTGAGGTTTTAAAAAAAATAGATGAATTGAATCAATTAAGAACAAAAAATAATTTCAATTATAAAATAGAAGTAGATGGAGGTATTGATTTTACAAATTCAAAGAAAACTATTGAAGCTGGTGCGGATATACTTGTTTCTGGAACTACAATATTTAAAGAAAATGATGGAGATTTAAAAAAAAATATTGAAATATTAAGAAATTCATAAATGGCCTTAAAAAATGCAATTTTTTTAATTGATAAAATAAGATTAGGTCTTAATTCAAGACTGAGAAAGTTTTATCTCAATTCATCATATTACAATAAAAAAATTTCTAAAATTGAAAATAAAAATTTAATATATAGGCCAAGTCCTAGTTTATTCGATTGTTTAGTAAAATATAATAAACAAAAAAATAATATTGATGATTTTGATCTTGAAACAATTTGGAAAATAGAAAATATGAATGATAAAAGCAAATTTAAATTAAATAGTTTTTTTTGGCTATTTACAATTGATTTAAAATCTTCAAGAAATAAAGTTCAGTCTATTTTAGAAAAGTGGATGGATAATAATATTAGATACAGCAACAAAGTATGGGATTTAAATGTTTTATCAAAAAGAATAATTTCCTGGATAAGTAACACTAAACTTACTTATGACGATGGAAAGGAAAGTTATAAGGAAAAGTTCAATTATTTAATAAGAAAACAGGTAAATCATTTAAAGTTTGAAATCGATAGATCAAGTATTATTGAAGATAAAGTAATTGGATGCGTAGCAATAATTCTTACTGGTCTGAGCTATAAAGATCAAAATTTTTTAGAATATGGATTTAAATTATTAAGTAAAATAATACAAATTTCATTTGATAGTGAAGGATTTCCAAAATCAAGGAGTTTTAGACAGCTCATATTTTATTTAAAATATTTTATACTTGTTAGAGAATTATTGAAAGAAACTAACAATGACATACCAGAATACTTGGATGAAACCATATACTATCTTGGTCAGGCATATAATTTATTTTGCCAAAACAAAAAAATCTCCAATTTATTTAATGGTAATCATGAAATTAAAAATGAGACTTTTGATAAATATTTAGAACTTTATGGATATAAATTTAATTCTAAACTAAATGAAATAGGAGGTTATGCTTTAATAAAAGACAACAAAAGCCAGATTATTATGGATGTAGGAAAACCACCTGAAAAAAAATTTTCACAAAATTATCAATCTGGTGCATTATCATTTGAATTTTCATACCTAAATAAAAAAATAATAACAAATTCAGGATATTTTCAAAAAGAGAAACATCAGCTTAACTCTATGTCAAGATCCTCAGTTGCTCACTCAACCCTTGTTATAGACGATACTTCAATAGTCAAATTTAATAATGGAATTTACGGTGAGAAGTATGTGAAAAAATATTTTAATATAATAAGAAAAAAAGTAATTAAAGACAATGATAAATGGTTTTTACAAGCTGCGCATGACAGTTATAAAAAAAAATATAATATTATACATGAGCGGCAAATTGAATTTTTTTCAAAAAAATTTCTCTTAAAAGGAAAAGATATTTTAGAAAAAAAAGATAAAAATTTACATTGTAATTTTGAGATAAGATTTCATCTCCACCCAAACATAAAAGCTACTAAAACTATTGATAATAAATCAATTTTACTAGAGTTAGAGGACTCTGGTTGGAAATTTGTATCGGAAAATAATACAATTGATATTGAAACTGGATTATATTTTGGAAAAAAAAATTTTTATTCAGAAAATCAAAATATATTCATAGGTGGTAAAATAACAAATGAAATGCAAGTAATTAATTGGGAACTAAAAAAAATATAATGGCCAAAATCAAGACAGCACTCATTTCGGTCTATGATAAAGACAAACTTAAATCAATACTAAGAGTTTTTCAGGAATATAAAATTAAAATTATAAGTTCTGGTGGTACCTATAAAAAAATAAAAGAATTAGGTTATCAATGCATTGATCTTTCAGAATTCACAAATTACCCAGAACTTTTGGATGGAAGGGTAAAGACGTTACATCCAAAAATACACGCAGGAATCTTAAGTAAAGGAAATAACATTAAACACAATAGAGAAATGGTAAAATTAGGTTTTCAAAAAATAGATTTAGTCATAGTAAATTTTTATCCATTTGAGCAAATAATTAAGAGAACGAATAATTTTAAGAAAATCATCGAGAATATTGATATTGGTGGCCCTACGCTTGTCCGGGCATCTGCTAAGAATCATGAGAGAGTTACTGTTATTAATTCTAAGAATGATTACGAGGATCTTGTATCAGAATTAAAAAAAAATAACGGTTCTACGTCGCTTAAATTTAGGAGAGATATGGCTGAAAAAGCATTCTTAAACACTGCGTTTTACGACTCTGCAATTTCAAATTATTTTACAAAATTATCGAAAAATTATTTTCCTGAAAAAAAAATAATAAGCGGAGAAAAAATAGACGATTTAAGATATGGTGAAAATCCCCATCAAAGAGCTGCTATCTATTCATACTCAGGTAATATTTTGGACATAGCACAATTATCAGGAAAAAAACTTAGTTTTAATAACTTCAATGATATGTACTCAGCATTATCTATTTCAAACTTACTTCCAAAAAATACAGGAACTGTAATAGTTAAACATTCAAATCCATGCGGAGTTTCAGCTGTCAAGAATAAACTAGAAAGTTTTAATCGTGCCTTTAAGTGTGACCCCGTAAGTGCATTCGGGGGTATAGTCTCATGTAATTTCAAAATAAATGAAAAAATTGCCACTCAAATTAATAAGACTTTTTTTGAGATTATAATAGCTAGGGGATTTGATAGTAAAGCTATGAAAATTTTAAAAAGAAAAAAAAACTTAAGATTAATAGACTCTAGAAATTTTAAAGCAAACGGGGTTTTAGATGTTAAATCAAATTTTAATAATTTTTTGTTACAAACTATTGATTTAAATCCATCGTTAAGTAAAGATTATAAAGTTGTATCTAAAATCAAACCAAGTAAAGACACTTTAAGAAACCTGATTTTTGCGTTTAATGTATGTAGGTTTGTAAAATCAAACGCGATAGTTCTATCTAAAAATTTTTCTACAGTTGGAATAGGCTCAGGTCAGCCAAGCAGAATTGACAGTTGCGAGTTATCAATAGATAAAATGAAAAAAATTGAAAATATAGAAAAATTTTCGAAGACAAGACATTCAGAATTATGTGCAGCTTCAGATGCTTTTTTCCCTTTTGTTGATAATTTGGAAAAGCTTTCTCTAGCAGGTGTAACCGCAATAATTCAACCCTCTGGCTCAATTAGAGATAAGGAAATTATAAAATTTGCAAATAAATTGGGTTTAGTATTAGTTTTTTCAAAAAAGAGATATTTTAAACACTAAGATAATTTGTCAATTTTTGCAGCTAAGACAAAATCACTTTCATGTAATCCATTAATTGCATGTGTGAATATCTTAATTTTCGCATAGCCCCATCCAAACCAAATATCTGGATGATGACCCTCTGTTTCTGCGATATCACCAACTTTATTTATAAATTGAATGCTTTTTAGAAAATCATCAAATTTAAATTCTTTTATCAAATAATAAGTTTTTTGGTCATCTGACTTTACATCCCAGCCATCAACTTTTTTAAGATACTTATGTATCTCCTCAATATTAAAACTGGGAATACCTCCCTCACAGGGAATACATTTTTTATTAGCTAAATCTTCCATTTAAATATCATACTATATATTTATATAATGTAAATTTTATACTGGAGCGGGCAATGGGACTTGAACCCACGACCTTCTCGTTGGCAACGAGACGCTCTACCACTGAGCTATGCCCGCATTTATGATAATTATAATTAGCTGATATTGTAAATGCAAGTTATATTAATGTAATGATTATTTGGATCGCATCTTACCCAAAAAGTGGAAACACATGGGTAAGGTCTTTGTTAAGTGCATATTTTTTTACTGAGGATGGAGAATTTAATTTTACTCTTCTGGAAAATATAAAAAAATTTCCCAGCGAGGACTTTATTAGTGAAAAATTACAAGATCCCTTAGAGGTCTCTAAATATTGGAGACCTGTTCAAGAAAAAATATTTAACAGTAAAAGAATAAAATTTTTAAAAACCCACAATTGTCTAATGCAATTAAATAATAATAAATTTACGACAACTAAACACACTTTAGGTGTAATTTATATTATTAGAGACCCAAGAAACATACTTACTTCATTTAAAAATCATATGGATCTCACCTATGAAGATGCGTTAAAGGTGATGTGTAAGGAGGATACTGTAATTTTTGACGAATTGACCAAAAACTATAACGCCTCACAATTTGTAGGCTCTTGGTCTAAAAATTATAAAACCTGGCTTCAAAATAATCCTTTTAAAAAACATTTAATTAAATATGAAGATTTAGAAAAGGATTCTTTTAGTACTTTTAAGGAGTTAATTACTTTTATAAATAATATTACTGGATCAAAAGACGAAGTGAACGAAGAAAAACTGAAAAATTCAATTAAATCAACCAGTTTTGAAAGTTTAGAAAATAAAGAGAAAATTGGAGAATTTAAAGAAAATGTTTTTTCGAGATCAAATAAAAAAGTAAAATTTTTTTATCTTGGATCAAAAAATAAGTGGCAAAACCTTCTACCTGAAAGAATAAAAAAAGAAGCAAATAATTTATTTGAAAATGATTTAAAATTTTTTAATTATTAGTATATAATATTTTTATGGAAGAAAAAAAATTACCAGAAATAATTCCAGTTTTTCCACTATCCAATTTTATAATATTTCCAAACACAAATGTTCCACTTAACATTTTTGAACCGAGATATATTCAGATGGTAGATGATGCAATGAGAAATAATAAAATCATCGGCATGGTTCAACCAAAAAAAAGTGGTAATCCTGATAAACCCGATTTATTTGAAGTGGGATGCACAGGAAAAATCACGAGTTATAACGAAACAGATGATGGTAGGTATCTTATTGTTTTAAATGGTATTTCAAGATTTAGAATACTGAACGAAGTAATTGATAAAAAACTTTATAGAAGTGTAAAGGTTGACTACCAAGAATTTCAAAATGATTTAAATTTAAATAAAGAAGACATAAAATTTTCGGATTTAGAGCTGATTTTCGTAAATTTAAAAAAATTATTTCAAAGACAAGGATATAGTATTAATTGGAAAGATTTAGAAAAACAAAGTTTAGACCAGACAATAAATACTCTTTCAATGGCTTCTCCATTTTCCTTAGAAGAAAAACAGATTCTTTTAGAAAGTAATGATATTAATAGTAGAAGAAAGAAGTTAGAGGAAATTTTAAAAACATATATTCTAGATAATTTTAGCAATACAACTGTACAATAATCTAAATACCTTTGTCCGCTATAATTGAGCCATATTTAGTTAATAGTTTTGAATTATTTAATAGTTTAAATAATTTTTTAGAAAAAATTTTTGGACTTCTACTTTCTAATTGAAAAAATTCGTAAATAAAATCTATTGCACCAGCAAATACAGTATTATTTGATTTTCTTCTATTTTCAAATTCTTTAAGGACAGTTTTGTCGATTAATAGTCCTAAACTAATTTTATTATCTATTTCATTCGATAGATATTTTATATCTCTAATATTCATGTTAAATCCCTGTCCTGCTAAAGGATGTATTTGATGTAGCTTGTCTCCAAAAGCTAATATATTTTTTGAATAGTATGACTTAAGTAATGAAAACTTTAGGTTGAAACTTTGAATATTTGAAAATTTTAATGTTTTATAAAACTTGTTATATTTAATAATTAATTTTTCTATATAGCTTCTATCTAGATCTTTAATTGACACCTTATGTGATATTACAATAGAGGTACTATCATTTGATATAGGCAAGAAAGCAATAGGTCCCATTTTAGTAAAAACTTGTCTAGCAACTTTATTTTCAATTTTATCATGATACATTATGGTTACATATGCTTTACTAAAATAATCCTTTTTAATTTTTTTATAAAAATTTTTTGTAGAAAATTTATTTTGTAAGTTAGTATCAATAATCAAATCATATTTTTTTGAAAGATTATTTAAATCTAAAGTTTTTAATTTTTTTTTAATTTTATTTAAATTTTTAAAATTTTTAATATCTTTAAGTATATGATTATATATTTCATGATATTTAAACATATACATTTGATTCATATTTTTTGAACTAAAATTTAGCAAGGCATTATCCAAATCATTGTGATTAAAAACTTTAATTTCCTTAATTGAAAATGATCTATTTTTTATTTTTGGAAATAAATCTTTTAGAAATTTGAAATTATCATTGGTTATGCCAATTGTACGCGCTGATGGGGATTCTTTGTGATGATGTTCATATATAATATCTACAAATATTTTTTTTTTTGCGAGGTTTTTTGCTAAAACTAGTGAGGTTAGACCGTTTCCAATGATACAAATTTTCATAAATATTATTAATTTTATCAATTTTAATTAGATGATACAAAGTGACAAATCAGAATCAATTATGGAAATTAAAAATTATTTAAATAAATCCTTAGATTTTGTAATCAGAAGATTATTTGAACTATTTGGCATGCTTTTAATAGTTTTGTCCTTGTGTTTATTGATTTCACTAGTTTCATATTCTCCTGAGGATCCTAATCTAATATTTAAAGATATTTCAAATGTTAATAATTTAATGGGTAAAAATGGAAGTATAATTTCGGATTTTTTATTTCAGTCCTTTGGATTAATGTCATTTTTATTTTCGCTAACAATTTTATTTAACGGATTTTTTGCTTTTAAAAATAAAAACATTAGTTTTGTATTGGAAAGTCTCTTTTATACAATTTTATATCTGATTTTAGGTTCATTATTTTTAAGTTTTTATTATGAAAATTCGTTTTGGTTAATTATAAATGGAAACGGTGGCTTTGTTGGAAAATATTTAACTAATACATTTTTAGCAAGTATTATCACGATCAATACAGAAATCGTATATTATGTTTTAATAATTTTGGTTTCATTACTCTTTTTTCTATCAACTAAAATAAAATTACAAAATATTATTTCGATTTTTAAATTAGTAAGTAAAAATAAAATTTTTATTAAAGATAGAAGTAAAGATAAAATTGACATAATACGAGAGGAAGAAAATATTGATAATGTGGTAGAAAATAGAATACAGGTAGATTTGCCGTTTAATAAAAAAATAGATAAAAATAAAAGTAGCAACTATATTTTACCAAAAATAAATATCTTAAACAAAGCAGCACATGGTGAAAAAAAAAATTTTACAGATAATAAAATAGATGCAGAATTCTTAGAAAAAATATTGCTTGATTTTGGTGTCCAAGGAAAAATAAAAAAGATAAATCACGGACCTGTAGTGACCTTAAATGAATTTGAACCAGCAGCTGGTGTAAAAGTTTCTAAAATAATAAATCTTTCTGAAGATATAGCTAGAAATACCAGTTCAGAATCCGCTAGAATTTCTACTATTCCAGGGAGTAATACTGTTGGTATAGAACTTCCCAATGAGATAAGAGAAAATGTTTATCTCAGTGAAATAATCTCCAATACAAATTTTTCTAGAAAGGATAATAAATTGCCAATTTCACTTGGTAAAAGTATATCTGGCGTACCGATTGTAGGAGATTTAAGCACGATGCCTCATCTTTTAATTGCTGGAACAACTGGTTCTGGAAAATCAGTATGCATAAACACTATAATTTTATCTTTAATTTTTAAACACAATCCAGATAGATGTAAATTTATTTTGATTGATCCCAAAATGTTAGAACTCTCAACATACGAAGGAATACCACATTTATTATGTCCTGTTATTACAGAACCTAAAAAAGCGACATCAGTTTTAGGATGGGTAGTTAAAGAAATGGAAAATAGATATAAATTAATGACTAAAGAGGGAGTTCGTAACATTGATGGGTACAATTCTAAACATAAGTTACCTATGCCTTATATAGTAGTAATAGTTGATGAAATGTCTGATTTAATGCATGTAGCTGGTAAAGAAATAGAGAGTTATATTCAAAAATTATCCCAAATGGCCAGGGCTTCAGGAATTCATATTATAATGGCTACACAGCGCCCAAGTGTAGATGTAATTACTGGTACTATTAAAGCAAACTTTCCTACAAGAATTTCATTTCAAGTAAGCTCAAAGATTGACAGTAGAACCATACTTGGAGAGCAAGGTGCTGAACAGCTTTTAGGAAAAGGAGATATGTTGTACATGTCTTCTGCAAATCGTATAGTGAGAATTCATGCCCCTTTTGTTTCTGACCAAGAAATAGATAAGGTTAATAATTTTATAAGATCTCAAGCTGAGCCCGATTATATAGAAGAAATTTTAAATTTATCTGAGCACCAAAATGCCTCAGAAAAGGATAATGAAAGTGAGGATAGAGATGAGCTTTATGAAAGTGCTCTAAAAATGATAAGAATTGAGGGGAAAGCTTCTACATCTTTTTTACAAAGAAAATTACAAATTGGATATAACAGAGCTGCAAGAATTATAGATATGATGGAAGAAAATGGAGAAGTAAGTAAAGCTAACCATGTTGGAAAAAGAGAAGTTTTAAAATGAAAATTTTTTTTTATATATTAATTATTACATTTTTATTTTCAGATTCATATGCCTCTTCAGAAAAAGAGCTTTATAAAAAAATATCAGAAGTTAAAACCCTAGGATTTAAATTTAATCAAACTTTAAATGGTAAGGATGAAAAAGGAAAATGTATAATTAATTATCCAGGCAAAATTTATTGTAAGTATGAAACCCGTTTTAATAAAATTGTAGTTTCAAATGGTAAATCCTTGGTTATTAGGAGTGATAAAAATAATCAATATTTTAGATATAATTTAGAAAGTACACCTCTATCAATCCTTCTAAATAAAGAACTAATTCTAAATCAAATTATTAATTTAAAATTAAAAGATGTTAATGATAAATATTATATGTTGTCCTTGAATGAAAAAGGACAAGAAATTAATATATTTTTTGGTAAAGAAAATTTAAATTTAATTGGTTGGCAAACAGAAGATATTTATCAAAATTTGACTGTAACTTATATTTACGACATTGAAATAAATAAAAAAATAGACAACAAAATTTTTAATTTACCAAAATTATAAATTAAGCAGATATATTTATTTTCTCTTCTTTGAAAATTTTCATACCTCGAGCTAAATAATTTTTAAGAGCATTCTTATGATCTAGAGTACATGTATGTACCCAAACTCTATTTATCTCTTTTTTAAAAGATATTTTAATAGCGTTTGAAAGCAAATATCCACCATAATTTTTTTCTCTATAATCTTTTAGAACTCCAAAATAAGCTATCTCAACATCGTTAGTTTCGGGGTGGAAAATTTTTTCAAAGTATCCTGCAACTTCATTTTTTACCTCTAAGATGTATGTTTCAACATCTTTATCATTTAAGTAATTTTGCCATGCTTGGTCACTCCAAGATAGCCTATCTATCCATCGATGATCTTTGCCTATTTGTTTGTATAAAAATTTATTTAATTGAAAATCAGGTTTTTTAATGTGAACTATGTTACACTCTTCTCCAGAATAATTAGTGTCCTTTAATTGTTTTATATTTTTAATTTCTAAGTATTGTCTTGATATTTCAATCATTTTTTACCATTTTTCCGATTTTTTCGCCCCCAAATATATGAAAGTGTAAATGCGGGACCTCCTGTCCTCCATCGGAACCTATATTGGATAATGTTCTGTATCCATTTCCATTATTTATAGATATTCCAAGTTTTTTTGCAACTAAAGTTACTCCTCTAAAAAATCCTAAAATTTCTTTTTCTGAGGCATTTTCGTTAAAATCGTCTAAATTTGTATATTTTCCTTTTGGTATCACTAGAGCATGTATTTTTTTTTGAGGATTAACATCATAAAAAGACAAAACATATTCATCTTCATAAATTTTATCGCAAGGGACTTCTCCTCTTAGAATTTTTGCAAAAATGTTATTATTATCGTAGCTCATAAATTAATTTATGAAAAAATTTATTTAGATAAAACTTCTTTAACAGTTTCTCCCATTACTGAGGGATTTTTTGATATTGAAACACCAAATTCCCTTAATATTTCTACTTTTTCAACTGCACTCTCCCCGTACGCTGAAACGATAGCACCAGCGTGTCCCATAACTCTTCCTTTTGGAGCTGTAAGACCAGCAATATAGGCGATTACAGGTTTTTTCATATTATCTTTTGCAAATTGACCAGCTGCAACTTCTTGTGGTCCACCAATTTCACCAATCATCAATATTGCATCTGTTTCATCATCTTCTTCAAATTTCCCTATAATATCTTTAAACGAACTTCCATTAATTGGATCACCGCCTATACCCACACTTGTTGATATACCAATATTTAAATCTTTAAGTTGTTGAGCTGCTTCATATCCTAATGTTCCTGACCTACTAATTATTCCAACACGTCCTTCTTTATAAATATGTCCTGGCATAATTCCAAGCATTGATTTTCCAGGACTTATTATTCCAGCACAGTTAGGACCTACTAAACTCATCTTTTCAGATTTAGAATATCTTCTCATATATCTTTTAATTCTAATCATGTCATGTGAAGGTATTCCGTCAACAATAGCAACACAGGTTCTAATACCAGCATCAGCTGCTTCCATAGCAGAGTCTGCTGCAAATGCAGGAGGAACAAATAATATGGATGCACTTGCCCCGGTATTTTCTACAGCTTCTTTGACTGTATTAAAAACTGGAAGATTAAGGTGTTTAGTCCCACCTTTACCAGGTGTAACACCTCCAACTACATTTGATCCATACTTAATCATTTCTTCAGCGTGGAAAGTTCCCATCTTTCCTGTAAAACCTTGAATAATTATTTTAGTATCTTTATTTATTATAACAGCCATCTTATCCTTTTAATGTTTTAACAGCTTTGTTTGCCGCATCTTCTAAAGAATTTGCTTCAATATATTTTATTTTACTCTCTCTTAGAATTTTATTCCCTTTATCGACGTTTGTACCTGCAAGTCTTATTACGAGTGGAACATTAATTTCAATTTTTTCTAAAGCCTGAACTATACCCTCTGCTACCCAATCACACCTGTTTATCCCAGCAAAAATATTTACTAAAATAACTTTTACTTTTTCATCCATTGAAATTAGTTTAAATGCTTTAACAATTTTGTCAGGAGTTGCTCCACCCCCTACATCAAGAAAATTTGCAGGTTCACCACCAGCTAATTTGATCATATCCATTGATGCCATTGCTAATCCTGCTCCATTAATTATGTTTCCAATATTTCCGTCTAAGCTTACATAATTTAAACCTCTATCTGATGCATAAACCTCACTAGGATTTTCTTGTGTTTTATCTCTTAATTCAGATATTTGGTTCCTTCTAAATAGAGCATTATTGTCAAAACTCATTTTACAATCTAAGGCTAGTATTTGACCTTGTCCTGAAACAGCTAGAGGGTTAATTTCAACCATAGTTGCATCTAACTCGCTAAATGCTCTGTAACAACCAATGATAGTCTCGGCTGTTCTATTAATTAATTCAGGTGCAACCCCCAGACCAAACGCTATCTCTCTCGCTTGAAATTTTTGCATTCCCACAGCTACTTCTATTTTAGATCTTATAATGCTTTCAGGTTTTTCTTTTGAAATTTCTTCAACACTCATACCGCCCTCTGTGGATGCTACAACCATTATACTTTCTGAACTTCTGTCAAAAACTAATCCTAAATAAAATTCTTTTTTAATATCAGTGGCTTCCTCTACATATATTCTATTTACTATTTTTCCTTGGGGTCCTGTTTGATTTGTGACTAACTTTTTTCCTAATAGCTTATCGGTTGCTTGCGCGACTTCTAAGGGTGAATTGCATAATATAATTCCCCCTGCCTTTCCTCTGGCACCTGAGTGAATTTGTGCTTTTACAACCCATTTAGATCCCCCAATTTCTCTAGCTTTATTTTCAGCATTTTCTGGACTATATGCAATTCCTCCTCTAGGAATAATTACTCCAAAATCTGCTAATAATTTTTTTGCTTGGTATTCGTGGATATCCATTCTATTTTTTTTGAATAAGTTTATCTATATTAACAATATTTTCAGCCATACGAGCTGACGCAGCATCAATCATTCTTCCATCTAACTGGGCAGCCCCTTTACCCTCTTTTGCAGCTTTATCGAGTTCATCTATAATTCTTTTTGCTTTTTTTACTTCTGTCTCTGGTGGAGTAAAGACTTGATTTGCTAATTCGATTTGAGATGGATGTATTGCCCATTTACCCTCTATTCCTATCGCAGCTGCTCTTTTTGCAGAAAGAATGTATCCATCGGGGTCGTTAAAATCACCAAATGGTCCATCTATTGCTCTTAAACCATAAGCTCTACAAGTCATAACCATTTGTGATAAACCATGATGCCATTGATCTCCTGGATAATCGGGATTTAACCCACCTATTACAACTGTTCTAGCCCTTAAGCTTGCAGCATAATCTGCAACACCAAAGTGTAATGCCTCTAATCTTTCACTTGATGTAGCAATTTCTTTTATATTTGACATTCCTAGTGCAGTTTCTATTAGGCACTCTAAACCAATTTTATTTTTAATTTTTTTACTTTCTTCAATCTGGGTTAGCAAACAGTCAACCATATATACATCACTTGCTGTTCCTGCTTTAGGAATTAGTATTGTATCTACTTTATCTCCTACTTGTTCTACAATATCTATTACATCACGATACATATAATGAGTATCTAACCCATTTATCCTTACTGAAATCGTTTTTCCTTTTTCTCTCCAATTAATCTCTTTTAGCGCTTTGATTGTATTTTCTCTTGCAACTACTTTGTCATTTGGTGAAACAGCATCCTCAAGATCTAAGAAAACATAATCTGCATCAGAATTAAGTGCTTTCTCAAACATTTTCGGCGCAGATCCAGGTACTGCTAATTCACTTCTATGTAATCTTGATTTTGCGGGTTTATAATATTTATGACTCATAATTTTGTTTCTAGATTTATTTAATCAGGCAATCCGCAATAAACCTAATTTTTTTATAGATTTGTAGCAAATAATATTAAATTAATGAAGTTATTTCTTACGTTTTTCCAGTTCTGCCATAACATCTTCTATATGTATGTTATTAGCCTCAAGATATACCGCTAAATGATATAAAACATCGGCAGCCTCATGAACTGTATTTGATTTGTTCTCTACCGCCTCGATGAGTTCGCCAATTTCCTCTTTGACCTTAGCCACACTTAGTTTTTTGTCATCTAATAATTTCTTAGTATATGAGTCTTCATTAGAGCTTTTTTTTCTGTCTCTTATTAAATTAATTAGTTCCTCTAAAGTATTAAGCATTATATTCTTACCGGTATTCCTTTGCTATTTAAATATTCTTTTGCTTCTATAACAGAATGTTTTCCATAATGAAATATTGAAGCTGCTAAAACTGCACTAGCATTACCATCTTTTATACCTTCAGCCAAATGATCAAGATTACCTACTCCTCCTGATGCTATCAAAGGAATATTAACCATTGATGATATTTTTTTCATTAAGTCGATGTCATACCCAATTTGTGTGCCATCTCTATCCATAGAAGTAACTAATAGTTCTCCTGCCCCACTATCTTCCATTTTTTTAGAAAATTCTAAAGCATCCAATCCTGAATTATTTCTTCCACCATGAGTGTATACTTCCCATTTATCTCCATTTTTTTTAGCATCAATAGCAACAACAATACATTGTGATCCAAATTTTTTTGAACTTTCTAATACTACATTTGAGTCTTTTACTGCTGCGGTATTTATAGATACCTTGTCTGCTCCACAGTTTAGTAGTTTATTTATATCCTCAATACTTCTTACTCCGCCACCAACTGTTAATGGAACAAAACATTTTTTCGAAGTTTCTTTTACTACATTATAGATTGTATCTCGATTTTCATTTGAAGCGGTAATGTCTAAAAAACATATTTCGTCCGCACCGCCGTCGCTGTAAATTTTAGCTTGTTCCACAGGGTCACCGGCATCTTGCAAATCGACAAAATTTATTCCTTTGACAACTCTACCATTCTTTACATCTAAGCAAGGTATTATTCGATTTTTAAGCATTAATCTCCTTTGCTAAATCTTCTAACTTTATATCGCCGTCGTAAATTGCTTTACCAACTATTATGCCTTCTATATTTTTGTTATTAAGCTCTTTTGCTCTTTTTATATCTTCTATTGAAGAAACGCCCCCTGAAATTATAACAGGAAAATTCGAGGTATTAGCAATTTTTTCTGTTCCTTCAAAATTTGGACTGGTTTTCATTCCATCTTTGTTAATATCTGTATAAATTAATCTCGATACTCCATAATCGTTTACTTCTTTTAAAAAATCTAAAGTTTTTAAATTAGAATTTTTTTTCCATCCAGACACAGCCAAATATCCATCTTTAGCATCTAAACCTAAAGCAATTTTATTAGGAAATTTTTTACATGCGTTCTCTAAAAATTCCTTATCATTTATTGCAGCACTCCCTAGTATAACCTTTTCAACACCTGCATCTGCATATTTTTGAATGCTATCAAAGTTTCTAACACCACCACCTACTTCTATTTTAATATCAAATTTATTTACTATATCTTTAATAATTTCAAGATTTACTGTCTGGCCAGTTAAGGCCCCATCTAGATCGATAATGTGTAAATTTTTAAAACCATAATCTTTAAACTTATTAGCCTGTTCTACTGGAGACATTTCATACTCAGTTTTTTTATTAAAATCTCCTTTTACTAATCTTACACATTTTTTATCTTTAATATCTATTGCGGGAAATATTTTCATTTACAAATTTATAAAATTATCAACTAATTTTAAACCAGTTTTATCACTTTTTTCAGGATGAAATTGTGTTCCAAATATATTTTCTTTCTCAACTGAACAAACTACTTTTGTTGAATAATCAGTAGTTGCTGAGATAACCTTATTATCGTTAGGTATAAACTCATAACTATGAACAAAGTACATATGAGAATTATTTTCTATACTTTTAAAAATTTTACTATCTTTAACAATATTTATTTCGTTCCACCCAATATGAGGAAGCTTATACTTTCCTCCTTGATTGTCGATTTTTGATACTTTACCAGATATCCAACCTAAACCTTTTGTCTCGGTTTCTTCATATCCAACATCAGCAAACATCTGTAAACCTACACAAATACCAAGTAATGGTTTTTTTTTAACATTCACAAATTCATTAAGTGTATCGACTAGACCACTAATACTATTCAAAGCATCAATACAACTTTTAAAGGAACCTTGTCCTGGCAAAACTATTTTATCACTTGAATTTAATTTTTTTATATCAGCCGTAACTTCAATATTTACTTTATCTTTTTCAACTTTTTTAAATGAGTTAATAACAGAACTTATGTTACCTGACTTATAATCAACTATGGATAGTTTCATTAATTATTTAACTTTATAGAGAACCTTTAGTAGATGGAATAGCTTTTTTGTTTCTCGGATCTATTTCCATTGCAGCTCTTAAGGATCTGGCAAGTCCTTTAAAACATGATTCTATAATGTGATGACTATTATCGCCGTAAATATTTTCAACATGTAACGTAATACCTGCAGACTGAGAGAAAGCCTGAAACCATTCTTTAAAAAGTTCAGTATCCATTTCACCTAATTTCTCAACTTTTAATTTCACATTCCAAATTAAATAAGGTCTGTTTGAAACATCTATAACCACTCTTGTTAATGCTTCGTCCATAGGAATTAAAGCATGCGCATATCTTCTAATTCCTTTAAATTTATTTGATGCTTTTTTTAAACATTCTCCTATTGCGATACCCGAGTCTTCTGTTGTGTGGTGAAGATCTATATGTGTATCACCTTTAGCTTTAATATTCATATCTATTGAGGAGTGTTTTGAGAGTTGCTCTAGCATGTGATTTAAAAAACCAATTCCAGTATCGATTTTATATTTTCCGTTACCATCAATATTCATATCTACGCTGATGCTAGTTTCTTTAGTTTTTCTATTTAATTTGGCTTTTCTCTTCATTTTAAAACAACATATATAGAGATTATAACACTATATCAATAATAGTCTCACACCCTTGAAGTATTAAAAATAATATCCATTTAAGATGTATGACAACAATAGTATTAGTAAGAAAAAATAATGACGTAGTTGTGGCAGGTGATGGTCAGGTTAGCATGGGAAATACAGTGATCAAAAGTACTGCGAATAAGGTTAGAAGAATTGATAAAAGAGATGTAGTTGCGGGATTTGCAGGCTCAACTGCTGATGCATTAACCTTATTTGAAAGATTAGAATCTAAATTAGAAAAACATGCGGGCAACTTATCAAGATCTGCAGTTGAATTGGCAAAAGATTGGAGAACAGACAAATACTTAAGAAGATTAGAAGCTTTGATGGCAGTAGCCGATAAAGAAAAAAGCTTTATAATTTCTGGTACAGGCGATGTTCTAGAGCCTGAGGGAGACGTAATTGGAATCGGTTCAGGCGGAAATTATGCTTTAGCAGCTGCTAAAGTTTTAATGGATACAGACTTATCAGCTGAGGAAGTTGCTAAAAAAGCAATACAAGTGGCATCTGATATATGTGTTTTTACAAATAACAATTTAAAAATAGAGAAAGTTTAATGGAGAAATCAAACGTAACTACTTTTAAGCCTAAAGACAAACAGGATAGCAAAGAAAACCTTGCTACATCATTATCACCAAGAGAAATTGTATCAGAATTAGATAGGTTTGTAGTTGGTCAAAATAATGCGAAAAGAGCTGTGGCTATTGCATTAAGAAATAGATGGAGAAGACAGGCACTAACCGGAGATATGAAAGACGAAGTTTTACCAAAAAATATTTTAATGATAGGGCCTACAGGAGTAGGAAAGACAGAAATTTCAAGAAGATTATCGAAACTCGCTGAAGCACCATTTGTAAAAGTTGAAGCAACTAGATTTACAGAAGTTGGCTATGTTGGACGTGATGTAGAGCAAATAGTAAGAGACTTACTTGAGATAGCAATTTCAATGGAGAAAGTAAAAAAAAGAAAAGAAGTGAGAGCGCAAGCCCAAAAATTAGCTGAGGATAGAGTACTAGATGCAATGGTTGGTGCTAAGGCTACAGTTGCAACTAGAGAAAGCTTTAGAAAAAGATTAAGAGATGGAGATCTTGATGATAATGAAATTGAAATCGCGATAAGTGAAACTGGTAATATGCCTTCATTTGAAATTCCTGGTATGCCCGGAGCAAATATTGGTATGATAAATATTTCTGATGTTCTTGGGAAGTCTATGGGCAAAAAATCTCAAAGAAAGAAAATGACAGTTAAGGAGTCTTACGAAATTTTAATGAACGAGGAATCTGATAAGCTTATAGAACAAGATAAAATAATTAAATCTGCTAAGAATACTACTGAAAACAACGGAATTGTTTTTTTAGATGAAATAGATAAAATTTCTGCCAGAACTGACAGAGTTGGTGGAGACGTTTCAAGAGAAGGTGTTCAAAGAGATTTACTTCCGCTAATTGAAGGAACTACAGTTAGTACTAAATATGGGCCTGTTAAAACTGATCATATTTTATTTATTGCGTCAGGAGCATTTCAATTGGCAAAGCCCTCAGATTTATTGCCTGAATTGCAAGGTAGACTTCCAATAAGAGTTGAGCTTGATCCGTTAACTAGTGATGACTTTAAAAGAATATTAAAAGAACCAGATAACAGTTTAATAAAACAGTACAAAGCTTTACTAAAAACAGAAAATGTAGAGTTAGAATTCACTGAAGATGGAATAAATACTATTGCTAATATTGCTACTGAAGTTAATTCATCAGTGGAAAACATTGGGGCTCGAAGATTGCATACGATAATTGAGAGAGTTCTTGATGATATAAGCTTTACTGCAACAGATAAGTCTGGTGAAAAAGTAATAGTGGACTCCAAGTATATAAAAGCTAATTTAGGCGAATTAACTAAAGATACAGATCTTTCAAAATTTATTTTATAACTTTGTACTCAAAGTTCTGAGTTTCTTCATTTACTTGCAACTCAACAGCGCCGTTTCTTAAATGAAATTTTCGTGCCATTTCAGTAAGAGGGGATAAAGTAACTAATCTGTTTAGATGATTTGATTTTTTAATCATTTTATAGACCTCTTTTACGATAAGTTTCCCACCACCTTTTTTTTTAGACCAAACAGTGTATGCTATAGCTATCTTACCAACATTTTGGTCTCTATTAGCGCTTTGCAAAAAGGCATCTTTGCTAAGATTATCAAGTTCGTTCACAGTTTTAGGAATTTCATTTGTAAATGCAAAACACATAACTGCGTGAATTTCACCTTGATACTTTACACCAAAAATTTTCCTACCATAACTAGTTCTGAAATCATTGGATAGTTCTGGCCTTACTGGGTCATCACTCGTATCACATTTTTCTAGTTCAACTAACTCAGCACCTTTTACCCAATCAAAAAAATTCTTTAATTTTTTTTCAATATTTTTTTTTACCTTAAAAATATTATCCTTATTTTTTTCAAAATTTTTTTTTATTTTCTCATTAATAGATCTAGTATTTGATTTAATATCTATTTTCATTTTTTTTTTTTAATCTTATTGAAAATTTACCTTTGTTCATGTTTTCAATTTCATTTATATTTATTTTTTGTATTTTATCCATTAATTCATCATTATTCTGAATATATTCTGGTACTGAAAATTTCAATATTCCCAATCTATTCGATCTGTATGGATCTTGATCGTTTTTCGATCTTAATCCTTTTCCTGTAATAATATTTATATCCCTAATACCCTTATTATATGAGTTAATTATCAAGTTTTTAATTGCAATATTTGCATCCCTCAAATTAAATCCATGCAGATCTATAGTAATTTCGTTGGAATTTTCTATTTTTTTACTATTAAATTCTTTATCAAAAATTTTCTCTTTACTATTGATAAATTCTTCCCAGTCCTTTTTATCTTTCTCTGAAATTTTTTTTATCAATTAAACGTTTGTTTCTACTAGTAGCCAGTTGGGGTTTTTAGATGTGGTATCTCTTGAAAACTTCCATGTATCGTAAACTTTTTTAATTTTGTCAGGGTTTCCAGAAATAATTTTTTTTTCTTTATCTTTTATAGATGAAATTATTTCACTAACAAAATCTACCGTAACTTCTAAAATATTATTATTTTGTTTATGTTCTTTCACTTCTGAAGAATTGAGACCTATAAATGTAGTCTCTGATATGTAACCTTTAGATTTGCGGTCAGTTATTGCTTGATTAAATTGTTCATAAACACTTTTATCAAGAAGATATTGTATCTTTGTAACATCGCCTTTTGCAAAACTTGTTATGATAGTTTCATAAGCAATATTAGCACCTTTTAAAAACTCTTTCTTCTCTTCATCATTAAAAGTGTATTTTTTTGAATCCTGTTTTATGGGATTTGCCGTAAAGTCATGAGGAAAGCTAGCTGAAATATCCTCTTCATAACCTGTTTTTTTTCCTAAAATCCCTCTTAATCTTAAGAAAATAAATCCAGCTATCATTGCTAAAAGTATGATATCTATATATTCAAAGCTATAACTCATATTATTATAATATTTACTATGTTGCTTAATTTCAACTGACAATTTACATTAAAGACAAATGAACACAGCATTATTACTAATAATTTTAATACCTCTAGTGGAGATTTATCTTTTTATAAAAATTGGATCTCAAATTGGGGCATTTAATACAATTTCACTGATATTATTAACTGCTTTGCTTGGAATTTGGTATGCGCGATATGAAGGTTTCAACACCCTTAAATCTGGAATTTCGCAACTTATGAAAAATGAGGTTCCTTTATATGAGATGGTTTCAGGTGCAGCATTAGCCTTAGCAGCATTAATGTTAATTTTACCTGGGTTTGCGACTGATTTAATAGGGCTATTATTAATATTTCCATTATCGAGAAAATTAATATTGGGTAAATTTGCAAACAAATATTCTAAAAAAAATAAACAGCATAATAACGAATATATTGATGGAGAGTCTGAGGAAATAGATGATAAAAACAAAAAATGAAGAAATTTAAAATTTTACTTAACTTTATCAAAGATGTTTCAGTTGAAACTCCAGATGCAGAAACACTAATTTTCGTAAGAGATAATATTGCTAAATATGTGCTAAATATTGATATTACTTCAAAACCACTAAAAAATAAAATGGTAGAAATAAACACTAAGTTAAACTTTGGAGATAAGCAGAATAATGATAAACAGTCAGTATTTGAAATTATTTATGCCTCAGTTGTTAGAATAGACGAGAGTGTGAAAGATAAGAAGGTTTTAGAAAAAATTATACTTTGTGATGTTCAAAAAGAAATTTATCCTAAATTAGAGGAAATTTTTACTAAATTGATTAACGATGCCGGTTTTCCTGGTTTAAAATTTGAAAAGAAAGTTGACTTTGAAAAATTATATAATGAAAGATTAAATTAAAAATGGTTTTTCTTTAAACTAGATTTTAAAAATGATTTATGAAGAGCAATTTCTTCATCAGTTATAACAACAATTTTTTTTGAGTATTTTCCTGATATATTTGTATTATCATTTTTTTTTAAACCCTCTTGATTTTTAAAATTTAATGACGGCTCTTTTTGATCTAATAAATTTATATATACTTTTGACAATAATTCACAGTCTAGTAAAGCGGTATGTTTATCTCTCTTTGAATTATCTATTCTGTATCTTTTGCAAAGAGCATCTAAACTTGCTGGAGAACCAGGAAATTTTTTTCTAGCTATATCGAGTGTATCTATAACGTTTTTTTTGTCAATTTTATCATATCCTGCTATAGATAATTCGTTATTAATATGAGAGATATCAAACTCAGCATTGTGAATTACAATTTTTTTTCCTTCGATAAATTTTAAAAAATCATCTGCTACATCCTTAAAAATATTTTTATCTGACAAAAACTCATCTGTGTAACCGTGTACTTTAAGCGCACTTTCAGAAACTTTTCTTTGAGGATTTAAATAGCAGTGAAATGTTTTTTTCGTAGGAATTAAATCATCTAGCTCGATACAACCAATTTCAACAATTCTATGTCCATCTTTTACATTAAGTCCTGTTGTTTCAGTATCTAAAATTACTTCAATCATATTTATCTAATTTTTTCTTAATTTCAGAAATGCTCTTTTTTAAAGAAACTTTGTTAAAATCATTTTTTATCACAAATTTACATTTTTTTTTTTTTAATTTTGAAGCAATTTGATTTTTTTTAATTAAATTAAATAGTTTTTTATTAAAATTTGGTCTTTTTTCTAATCTTTTTAGTATTTCTTTTTTTTTAGTTTCTACAAATATTAATATTAAATTTTTAGTTGAAATTTTATTTTCTATTAAAAGCGGTATATCTAGTACTACATTTTTTTTATTTTTATTTTTATTTAAAAATAATTTTAGATTTTTACTCACATATGGGTGTACAACTTTTCCTATCTTTTTTAAATTTGCGCCGTTTTTTAGTATAAGTTTTGATAATTCATTCTTGCTTATAGGAAATTTGGTTATTTGTTTTGGAAATTTTTTTTTTAATTTTAAAAAACACCTGTAATTTTTTTTATATATCTTTTTAATTTCTTTATCTGCATTAAAAACTGGGTAATTAAATTTTCTTGATATGTAAGTTTTTCCCGAACCTATATCTCCTACAATCCCTATTTCCATTTTATTTGACAATGTTTAATGTTTCTTCATCAATATCTGGCATAATTTCGTGCCAGAGAGTAAAAGATTGGTGAGCTTGGTAAATAAACATCATTTTTCCATTTACAGTTCTGTGAAAATTTTTTTTTGCATTTTTAAGAAATTCTGTTTCTGGAGGATTATAAATAACATCATAAAAAAATTTTTCATTTTCAAGATTTTCAAAATTTATATCAATGTTATCATTTTTATTTAAACCCAAGCTTGTAGCATTAACAATTATATCAAATTTACACTCGTCATTCCATTCTAGAACTTTAACATTTTTAAACTTATTTCTAATTAATTCGGCCTTTTTTTTTGTTCTATTTTTTAAATATATTTCTTTTATTTGAAGATTGTTTAATGCAAAAACTATCGATGGAACTACACCACCAGATCCAAGTATTAAAGCAGTTTTTCCTTGAATGTCATAGTTTATTTTTCTTAGGGATAATTCAAAACCTGCAATATCTGTGTTATGGCCTATAATTTTTTCCCCTTTTTTATAAACTGTATTTACAGACTCGGTTTGTTCCGCTTCTGGGCTTAAAAAGTCTAAATATTTAATTATTTCTTTTTTATAAGGGGTTGTAACATTTAAACCGAAAATTTTATTTTCTCTTACACTCTTAACAATTTGGGGCAGGTCATTTAATTCTACACTTTTCTTGTCATAATGAGCGGTAATTTTATTTTTTTTGATCCAATGGTTATGTAGCTCCGGTGATAAAGAGTGGTCTATCGGTTTTCCAATCACTAATAATTTTTTCATTTTCTTTTTCTTGATAACTTATTGATTAAAAACAAAGCTATGCCTGTTAATAAAGCAAATACCTCTAAAGCATGTCCAGAATTTCCTAAAGTCATATGAATGATAAAAAAAATTATACATACCACAAACCAAATTAAAATTAACATTTAAAATCTCTTAAATAATTCTTTAACATTAATATTGGTAGACCCATAATAGTGCTTTTATCTCCCTCAATTTTTTCAAAAAGATTTCTTCCTGGCCCTTCAATTTGATAAACATTATAAGCATACAATTTCTCATCAGGAATTTCACTTAAATAGGATGAAAGTTGTTCTTCACTAAATTTTTTCATAGTTAATTGGGCTTTATCTGTGTAATTCCAAATCATAGCACCATTCATAGATAAACATATTGAGCTTATTAAGTAATGTTTATTACCATTTAATAATTTTAGAATTCTCAATGCATCCTTTCTATCAATAGGTTTTGATATAAGTTTACCATTTAAATCAATTACGCTATCAGCGCCCAACACAAGCTGATTTTCTTTTATCTGGCTTACTTTATTTGCTTTAAGTTCTGCTAAATTTTTTGAAATTATTTCAGGGTTAGCTCCTCTTGCCAGAAGATTATCTTTAACAGGATCCTCATCGATGTTAGAATGTACTACACTACATTTAATATCATTTTTTTCTAAAATAAATTTTCTTACCTTGCTTTTTGATGCTAATATTATTTTATACATTTTTATTTTTTATTTCATGAATTTTAATTATTGATGCTGCGGTCTCCTCAACTGATTTCCTGGTGACATCAATTACTGGCCAGTTATATTTTTTAAATGTTTTTTTTGCTTGTTTTACCTCTTCTGTTATTTTTTTTAAGTTTGTGTAATCATTTTTTTCGTTTTCTCTAAGAGACTTTAAACGATTTTTACGTAAATCAATTAACCTCTCCGGATCTGTTGTTAAACCTACCACACACAATTTTTTATTATTTTTAAGTGATTTAGGTACTGAGTTTTCATTAATAAGAGGTATGTTTGTAGTTTTGTAACCTCTGTTTGCAAGATATATAGATGTGGGGGTTTTGCTGGTCCGGCTTACACCTAAAATAACTATATCTGATTGCTCGATGTCATTAAGATCTTTCCCATCGTCATGTTTCATAGTGAACTGAATAGCTTCAACTCTATCATAATACTCATCATTTAATTTATGTTGTCTGCTTGGTATACTTAAAGATTTTTGATTAAGATCTTTGGAAAATTTTGCTATTAGTTCACCCAAAACACCGTAGCAGGGAATATTATTTTTCTTTGAACTATTAACAAGTAATTTATTTAAATTATCATCTACAAGTGTGAATAATATCATTGGTTTACCATGAGTAGATGCGTCCTTAATAATCTGATTAATTTGGTTTTCTGTTCTTGTAAACGAGTAGTGATGAACTTTGTACTTAAACTTTGTAAACTGAGATCTTAAAGCTGTAAATATTCTGTCTATGGTTTCACCCGTTGAATCAGAAACAAGGTATATTTGATAGGGTTCATTCATGTATAAGTATGTATAAAAATGAGATTATACTTAGTTATATAACCTCAGGTTTAATTAATAAATAAATTTAGTCACATATTATATTTAATTAACAATTTTAATATCCAAGCAATATAATATTAACAAAGTTATAAGAATTTAATATTGTTAAAAAAGCTATGTTTTTTGACCTTTTAACCTATTTTTAAATATGAACAAAAAGTTTATAATTATGTATAAAATTTAATTAACGTTAATCACATAGCAATAAGAATATACAAAGATAATCTATATATATATTTATGTTAGATAAAATTAGAAAGATAATTATTAATCAAGATTCAAAAATAAATGCAATTTGGTTGATGAGACAGGCTGGTAGATATTTACCAGAATTTAGAGAAATAAGAAAAAAAAATCCTAACTTTATTGAATTATGTTTAAATAAAAAATTAGTCCCTGAGATAACTTTACAACCACTTAAAAGATTTGAATTGGATGGGGCAATAATATTCTCAGATATATTAATGGTACCATATGGAATGGGTCAAAAAGTTGAGTTTAAAAAAGATTTTGGACCAATTTTAGGTGAACTCGATGATAAAAAGTTAAGAACTGAAAATAAATTTACTTTTGAAAATAATCTTAAACCTGTTTATGAGTCGATGAAACTTTTATCCAATCAACTAATTGGTAGCCCAAAATCTTTAATAGGTTTCGTTGGCGCACCATGGACTATCTTGGTTTATATGCTTAACAGACAGTCACCAAAAAAAAAGATTCCCAATGAAATAATCTACGAATATAAAAATATAAATGATTTATTATCAATAGTAATTAAGTACATAAAACTTCATATTTCCCTACAAGTAAACTCTGGTGCTCAAATAATACAAATTTTTGATAGTTGGGCCGGGTTAGTAGATGAAAAATATATTAATAAATTTATATATGAGCCAACAAAAGAATTGGTTCAATTTACACAGAATTTAGGTGTACCAGTTATATGCTTTCCTCGTGAAATCAAAGATTATAAAAAATATGTATCAGAAGTTAAACCTTCAGTAATAAATATAGATTATAATATTAATCCAAAAAATATTTCGAACACTATTAATATTCCAGTACAAGGAGGTTTAAACCCTTCAATTTTACTTTCCGATAAAGAAGAAATTAAAAAGGAAGCTGGAAATTTACTTGAAATATTTAAAAACCATCCTTACATCTTTAATCTCGGTCATGGCGTGCTTCCACAAACAGATCCCAATATGGTAGAATATTTAGTAAAATTTGTAAAAGATAAATAATGAAAAAAGATCATCCAGAAATAAGATTTGGAAAAACAGGAGTATTAATAATAAATCTAGGGACTCCAAACTCTACAAGTTGGTTAGATATAAGAAAATATTTAAAAGAATTTCTATCTGATAGAAGAGTAATAGAGGTAAATCCATTTTTGTGGCAAATAATTTTGAACTTATTTATTCTGACTTTCAGACCATCAAAAACCGCAAAAGCCTATAAAAAAATTTGGATGAAAGACAAAAACATGTCACCACTAAGATATTATACTGAGATGCAATCTATCAAATTAGATAAAAAAATTGGAAATGAAAAACTATTAGTAGATTATGCAATGAGGTATGGTCAACCTAGTATTAGAAGTAAGATAGCAGATTTAAAAGACAAAGGATGTGAGAACCTTGTAATTTTACCTCTTTATCCGCAATATGCAGCAGCAACCACTGCAACTGTTTGTGATGAGGTATATAGATCACTATCTAATATGAGATGGCAACCTAGTTTACAAATAATACCTCACTACGAGTCTGATCCGCTTTATATAAAAGCTATTAGTAATTCTATCGAATATAAATTAAAACAAATTAACTGGAAACCTGATTTAATAATAGCGTCATATCATGGTATACCTAAAAAATATTTTGAAAAAGGAGATCCATATCATTGCTATTGTCACAAGACTACCAGGTTAATTAATGAAAACACGAGTTCAAACATACCTATAATGACAACTTTTCAATCTAGATTTGGTCCCCAAGAGTGGCTTCAACCTTATACTGACAAAACTTTAGAGAAACTACCTAAAGAAGGTAAAAAAAACATTTTAGTAATATGCCCAGGATTCGCATCAGATTGTGTTGAAACCTTAGAAGAGATATCAATGGAGGGGAAAACTACATTTATTGAAGAAGGAGGAGAAAATTTTGATTTCATTCCCTGTCTAAATGATAGCGAAGAACATATTGATTTATTCTCACATTTAGTGAAAAGATACGTTTAATTTATGGATTCATATTTAATTTATAAGTCATTGCATTTAATTTCAGTTATTTCTTGGATGGCTGGACTACTATATTTGCCAAGAATATTTGTTTATCATTCAGAAAATAACGAAACGCAATCTGTGTCTGAAATTTTTAAAACAATGGAGAGGAAACTTTATTTTTTCATTATGTATCCAGCAATGATACTATCATGGATATTTGCTTTAATAATGTTACATAAAAATTCATCCTTATTATCAGCTGGATGGATGCATATGAAAATTTTTTTAGTAGTCTTTCTTACGATTTATCATTTTTATTTGGGGTCGTGTTTGAAACAATTTAAAAATGATAACAATTCTAAAAGTTCCAAATTTTTCAGGATAACTAATGAAATACCTACTATATTACTAATTTTAATAGTTTTTTTAGCTATTTTAAAGCCGTTCTAGACTTGAAATTATATTAACAGTATATATATTATAACAATCTAACAAATAATCCCACATTATGAACATACAAGAATTAAAAAGCAAAACATCTGAAAACCTTATATCGGAAGCTGAAAATCTGGGTATAGAAAACGCAAGTACTTTAAGAAGACAAGAAATATATTTTGCAATTTTAAAAAAGCTTGCTGAAAAAGGGGAGGAAATCACAGGAGGCGGAGTATTACAATTACTTCAAGATGGTTTTGGTTTTTTAAGGGCAATGGAGTCTAATTATCTCCCGGGAGCAGATGATATTTATGTTAGTCCAAGTCAAATCAGAAGATTTGGTTTAAGGACCGGGGATAGTGTTGAGGGACCAATTAGAGCACCAAAAGAAGGTGAAAGGTATTTTGCATTATTACAAGTAAGTAAAATAAATTTTAGCGAACCGCAAAATACAAAGCACAAAATCGCTTTTGATAATTTAACCCCTTTGTATCCAAACAAACAATTGGTTATGGAAGTAGAAACAACTAAAATTGAGAAAAAACCTGATCTTACTCCAAGATTAATAGACCTCGTAAGTCCAATTGGAAAAGGACAAAGATCATTGATTATATCTCCACCTAAAGCAGGAAAAACAATGATACTGCAAAGCATTGCAAATTCAATCACTGCTAATCACCCAGAGTGCTACTTAATGGTTCTACTAATTGATGAAAGACCTGAAGAAGTTACGGATATGCAAAGGACTGTTAAAGGAGAGGTTATAAGTTCAACTTTTGATGAACCTGCTCAGAGACACGTAGCTGTAGCAGAAATGGTTATTGAAAAAGCTAAAAGATTGACTGAACATAAGAAAGATGTTGTGATCTTGCTTGACTCAATTACAAGATTAGGCAGAGCTTATAATGCTGTTGTTCCAAGCTCAGGAAAAGTTTTAACTGGAGGTGTAGACGCTAATGCACTTCAAAGACCTAAAAGATTTTTTGGTGCAGCAAGAAATATAGAGGAAGGTGGATCCTTAACCATAATAGCAACTGCACTGATAGACACTGGAAGTAGAATGGATGAGGTAATATTTGAGGAGTTTAAGGGAACTGGTAACAGTGAAACTATTTTAGATAGAAAGATATCAGAAAAAAGAATATTCCCAGCAATGGATATAACTAAATCTGGAACAAGGAGAGAGGAGTTAATTTTCGATAAAAATGACCTTCAAAAAATGAATGTATTAAGAAGAATAATTGCTCCAATGGGCCCAATGGATGCTATAGACTTTGTTAATTCGAAGTTAAAGAATACTAAAAATAATGCAGAATTTTTCAATTCAATGAACAAGCCGTCATAGAAACTACATCCATCTAAAACTTAAAATGGATTTACATAAAGAAATAGAAAAAGTTCATTACAATATTAAGGCCGGACACTTTCAAAATGCGCTTAAAAAATGTAATGCACTTATTAAAAATTTTCCTGAAAATACTTATTTATATAATTTAGGTGGATTGATATTACAGCAATTAAAGAGATTAAAGCCATCCATTGAGTATTTTCAAAAAGCCATAAGTTTGGACTCAAAAAATATTTATGCAAAAAATAATCTTGCAAACTCCTTTAAATATGTTTCCAAATTTGACTTATCTGAAAAACTTTATTTAGAAGCGCTAGATGCTGATCCAAATTATATTAAATGTCTTAACAACTACGGAAATTTAAAACAACAACTTTATGATTATAAATCTGCTGTTGAGTTATATAATAAAGCCATATCTTTAGAACCTAATAATATTGATTTACTTTTAAGTTTAGCTAGTTGTTATCAATATATGGGTAATGTTGAGGATATGAAAAAAACTATTTTCAAAGTATTAAATCTAAATCCAGAAAATATGTCAGCACATAAAACTTTAAGTGGAATAATAAATTATGGTGAGGATAAAGAGCATCTTAATACAATGGAAAAACTCTCTGAAAAAAAAGATTTAAAAGATCCCCAAAAAATTGATCTTTATTTTGCGCTTGGAAAAGCCTATGAAGATTTAAAAGACTATGAGAAATCATTTAAATATCTAAACGAAGCAAACAAAGTCCAAAAAAAAAAAATTGATTATCATTTTAAAAATGACAAGGATCAGTTTAATCAAATTCAAAGTGTATTTAACAAATTAGAATTTCCAATTATAAATTATCGAGAAGGTAACAAAAAAATAATATTTATAGTAGGGATGCCTAGATCTGGTACAACTTTAGTTGAGCAAATTATTGCTTCTCATAACGAAGTAAGAGGTGCTGGAGAATTGGATTATTTATTAAGGTCAATAAAAGAAAATATATTTGAAAATAACACTTTAAGCAAAAGGAGAATTGAAGAGGAGATATTTCTAGAAAGCTCAAAGATCGCTGATGATTATAATAAACTTCTAGGATTTCATAAATTTGAGGAAAGAATTATTACAGATAAAGCTCCTCATAATTTCAAATGGTTAGGTGTAATCAAACTTTTTTTCAAAGAGGCAAAAATTATTCATTGCACAAGAAACCCAAAGGATATTTGTCTATCAATTTTTAAGAATTTTTTTTCTTCACCAGAAATGGAATGGAGTTCTTCTCAAACGGATATAGCTAACTTTTATAATCTTTATAAACAAACAATGGAATTCTGGAATAAAATTATGGGCAATTCTATTTATAATATTAAATATGAAAGTTTAATAAAAGATCAAGAAAAAGAAGTGCGTAGTCTATTAAAATTTTGTGATTTAGATTTTGATCCACGATGCCTAAATCATCACAAATCAAAAAAAACTCCAATAAGAACTGTGAGTGTCAATCAAGCAAGAAAACCTATTTATTCAAGTTCAATAAATAAAAATCAATTTTATGAAAAAAATCTTAATGAAATGTTTAGTCTATTAGATAATTAAAAATATAAATATCTATGGAATATAAAAAAGATCTAGAGATTGTAAATTTAGAGTTTAAAAAGAAAAATTTTATAAAAGCTAAAAAAATTTGTAAAGAAATACTATTAAAATACCCAGATAAATCTTATCCATACAACCTCTATGGTTTGATACTTCAAAAACTTAGAGATTATAAAGAGTCACTATTTTATTTTAAAAAAGCTTTAGAAATAGATTCTCATCTAATATATACCAAACATAATTTAGCAAACTCTTACAAAAATCTTTTCAAATATCATTTGGCGGAGAAACTTTATTTAGAGGTGCTAGCTGAAAAAAATGATTACCAAAAATGTTGGTATAACTATGCATTACTTAAACAGATTTTAAATGATTATAGTAATAGTATAAAATTTTTTCAAAAATCCTTAGAATTTGAACCTAATCATGTTGGATCTCTTTTTGGTTTAGCAACCTGTTATCAACACCTGGGTGAAAAAAATAAATCTTTGGAAGTGACTAATAAAATTTTAAAAATTGACCCTAAATTGACCGGTGTTTATAGATTAATCAGCTCAATGACTAGTTATAAAACTGATAGTAGTCTTATTTATAGAATTGAAGAACTTCTTGAAAATGGGACACTAGAGAACTGGCAAAAAGCTGACTTATATTTTTCTTTAAGCAAAGGTTTTGATGATTTAGGTGATTACAAAAAGTCCTTTGAATATTCTCAAAAAGGTAACATGATTAAAAGATCAGATTTGGAATACAATATTTCAAAAGATAAAAAACTCTTTTCAAGTATTAAAAAATGTTTCGAAAATTTTGAGTTTAATAAAATTTCAAAGTCTAAACATGAAATAAAAATTATCTTTATCGTTGGTTTACCAAGATCTGGGACTTCATTAGCAGAGCAAATTTTATCATCCCACAAAAACATTCATGGCTTGGGGGAATTGATTTACATTCGTAAATTAATTTTTGAAAACATTGTTACAAAAAACGAAATTAACAAAGAATTATTTTTAAATTCAGTAAAAGAAAGCAAAATTACTGAGGAGTATTTTAATATTATCTCTAATTATAAATTAAAAAAAAAAGTAATAATAGATAAAGCCCCACTTAATTTTATATGGTTAGGTTTTATCAGAGTTTTTTTTCCAAATTCTAAAATAATACATTGCACAAGAAATATTTATGACACATCATTGTCTATTTATAAAAATATGTTTGAAGCAAAGCATTTAGGTTGGTCTTTTACCGAAGAGGAAATAGCATCTTTTATTAAAATTTATAGTGATTTGATGAATTTTTGGAAAAGTAAAATAGGAAACAATATTTATGAGTTGAATTATGAGAATATTATTAAAGACAAAAAAAACGAGATCAAAAAATTAATTAATTTTTGCGATGAAGAAATGGATGATGCTTGTTTAAATCATAAAAATAATAAAACTCCAATTAAAACTTTAAGTTCATTTCAAGCCAGAAAAGACTTGTATGTGTCTTCAATTAACAAAAGCAAATATTATAAAGATAGTTTGCAAAAACTATTTAAAATTTTAGGTCAAAATTAAATAAACTGATTTAATAAGTAGACTAAATATATATAATCTTGAGCATGACAATTTATGCACTTTCATCGGGACCAGGCTTATCAGGATTAGCAGTTATTAGAATTTCTGGCGATCAATGCATGAAAATATTAAAGGAGATTGCTAAAATTTCTAATCCTATACCAAGAACAGCAACATTAACTAACTTTTATAAGCAAGAAAGTAATGAAGTCATTGATGAAGGTATAATTATTTGGTTTCCCTCACCAAAAAGCTATACAGGTGAAGATGTTTTAGAATTTCATGTTCATGGGAGCAGGGCTGTCATAAATTCTATTTTAGAAACTTTATCAAAAATAAATGGTTGCAGAATTGCTGAACCCGGTGAATTTACAAAAATTGCTTTTGAAAATGGCAAAATAGATTTATTGAAAGCAGAAAGTATCGGAGATCTAATCGCAGCAGAAACTGAGATTCAAAGAAGGCAAGCAATTGATGTTATGTCAGGTAATCACGGAAAAAAATATGCTAATTGGAGAGAAAAATTAATTAAAATTTTATCAAATATTGAAGCCAAAATAGACTTTCCTGAAGAAGATCTTCCAAAAAACATATTAGAAGATATTAAGAAAAATTCCTCAAATGTAAAAAATGAGATGATTAAAACTCTAGATGATCAAAGAGTTGGAGAAAGAATTAGAGAGGGATTTAAAATTGCTATATTAGGTCCAGCTAACGCTGGTAAATCATCTTTACTAAATTATTTATCCAGAAGAGAAGTTGCAATTGTGTCTGAAGTAGCAGGAACAACTAGAGATGTTATCGAGACTCACCTGAATATCGATGGATATCCAGTTATTATGTCAGATACAGCCGGTATAAGAGATGCTAAAGATGAAATAGAGAAAAAGGGAATTAAATTAGCTTTAAAAAAGGCAGAAGATGCAGATTTAAATATAGTTGTTATTGAACCTAAAAATGGCTATTTTACTGGCGTTTTGAGAGGTTTGGTAAATTCAGATAAGACAATTCTCGTAGTAAATAAGTCGGATCTTGGAACAGATAAAATTGAAAATGAACTTGAAAGATTTAATCCAATTTATATTTCAATTAAAAATGAAACAAATTTAAATAATTTAATTTTTAATATTAGAGATAAGTTAAAAAATAAATTTCTTTCCACAGAGGATACAATAATTACAAGAGAGAGACACAGGCAACACTTAATAAAGTGTGTTGAGTATTTGGAAAATTTTGAAAATAAAAATGATACGGGAGATTTTGATAAAGCAGCTGAAGATCTCAGACTAGCTACTAGGCAGCTTGGTATGATTGTTGGCAAAGTCGATGTTGAGGAGATTTTAGGCTCAATTTTTAGCGACTTTTGTATAGGCAAATAACCATAATCAGATATATTTCAAAAAAATTAAGTGTTTTCTTGTAAATTTTAATATCAATAATAAATTACAATTATGAAAAACGAATTGTGCTTTGAAGTAGTTGTTATAGGAGGAGGTCATGCTGGTTGTGAGGCAGCGGCAGCATCTGCACGTCTAGGAATTAATACTGCATTGTTTACTCACAAATTTGAAACTATTGGAGAAATGTCCTGTAATCCTGCCATAGGTGGATTGGGTAAAGGGCACTTAGTTCGTGAAATAGATGCTCTAGATGGTCTAATGGCCGATGTTGCAGATAAGTCAGGTATACAATTTAGATTATTAAATAGAAGTAGAGGACCAGCAGTTCGTGGACCCCGTACCCAAAGTGATAGATCTCTTTATAAAAAATATATGCAAGAAAAACTTCTAAACTATTGTAATTTAAGCATTTTTTCTGATCCTGTAATTAAGTTTATTTTTGAAAATAATGCTATAAATGGTTTTATTACTCAATCTGGAAAAGAAATTAAATCATCTAAGATAGTTCTGACAACAGGAACTTTTTTGAATGGTTTGATACATATTGGTGACAAACAGACACCAGCAGGTAGATATAATGAAAAACCATCAACAGGTTTAAGTGAGCAACTAGAAAAATTTAAATTTAAAATGGGTAGATTAAAAACTGGCACACCTCCAAGATTAGATGGTCGTACAATTAATTTTAGTATTTTAGAAGAACAAACTGCTGATAAAAATCCATACTTTTTTTCTTTTTTGACCAAGAGAAATTTAAACAAACAAATATCTTGTAGGATGACGTACACTAATGAAAAAGTTCATAAAATTATTTCAAAAAATTTACATAGAAGTGCAATGTATTCTGGTAACATTCAAGGTGTTGGACCTAGGTATTGTCCATCAATAGAGGATAAGATAAAAAAATTTGCTGATAAGCAAAGACATCAAATTTTTTTAGAGCCTGAGGGATTAAATGATCATACAATATATCCTAACGGCATCTCCACCTCTTTACCAGCTGAAGTACAGCATGAAATATGCAATAATATCAATGGTTTAGAGAATGTTAAAATTATTAGGCCAGGTTATGCAATAGAGTATGATTATGTTGATCCAAGAGAACTATTTTTAACTTTAGAAGCTAAAAAGATTAAAAATTTATACTTAGCTGGACAAATAAACGGAACTACAGGTTACGAGGAAGCAGCTGCTCAAGGGCTTATAGCTGGAGTAAATGCTGCTTTATCAATAATGAAAAAAGAACCTTTTATACTAGATAGATCAGAAGCATATATTGGAGTAATGATTGATGATCTTGTCACAAAAGGAGTAGCTGAACCATATAGAATGTTCACCTCGAGAGCTGAATATAGATTGTCACTCAGATCAGATAATGCTGATATACGATTAACTCAAAAGGGAATTGATTACGGTTTAGTCTCAGAATTTAGAGGTAAATTATTCAAGGAAAAGTTTGATAATTTGTCGAAAATTCAAGTTAAAATGGATAAATTGCAGATTTCCCCAACAAAAGTATTAAAATACGGAATTATTATTGCAAAAGACGGGGTTAATAGGTCTGCAACCCAAATTCTAGGTCAAAATTCTGTTAATATGGAAAAAATACGTGAAATATGGCCTGAAATAGAGTTTTTTTCGCGTGAAATTGACGAGCAAATTGAGATTAACTCACATTACAAAGGATATTTAAAGAGACAAAAGGCAGATATATTAGCCTTTAAACGAGATGAAAATCTTCTTATCCCTGATAATTTAGATTATGATATGTTTTCTGGTTTATCAAATGAGGTAAAATCAAAATTCAAGAAAATTAAGCCTAAAACAATGGGACAAGCACTAAGAATTGACGGAATTACACCTGCAGCGGTATATATTTTGTTGTCTCATCTCAAAAGAAAGTCTATTAAGCATATAGCTTGATTGATTCGAACATTTTAAAAACTCAGAAAGATTTTTATTTAAATGTTTCACGTGAAACATTAATAGAGCTTGATAACTTCGAAAAAGAAATAATATCTAAAAATCGGGATATTAATTTAATATCAAAAAACACAGAAAAACTAATAAAAATAAGGCATATTATAGATAGTGCACAAACCATTGATTTTATTGATAAAAAAGATATAAAAACTTGCACTGATCTGGGTTCTGGTGCAGGCTTACCCGGTATTGTTTTGGCTATTATGATGAAACCTAAAAAACCATATTTCAAAATGATTTTTTACGAAAAAAGTTACCACAAAAGCAATTTTTTAAAAAAAATGTCAAAAAAATTTAAATTAAATACTGAAATTAACCAAAGAAATATTTTTGAGGAAAAAAATTTAAATACAGATGTGATTGTCTGCAGAGCATTTAAGCCTTTGCCAGTTATATTTGAAATCGCAAAAAAAAATTTCAGAAATTATAAATATATAATTTTATATTTAGGAAGAAGTGGAAAAAAAATTTTAAAACAAGCACATAAGCTATGGCAATTCGACTATGAGGAAAAAAAAAGTTTAACCAACGATGAATCTATAATTGTAAAAATTTATAATTTAAAAAAAAATGAGTAATAAAATTATTTCAATAATAAATCAAAAAGGTGGAGTAGGAAAAACCACAACAGTAATAAACCTTGCTGCAGGTTTAGCCTTGAAAGGAAAAAAAATTTTAGTAATAGATCTTGATCCACAAGGGAATGCAACGACTGGGTTTGGTTTATCAAATACCGAAAGTTCTGAAAAAACTATTTATAGTGTTTTAAATGGAAATAAAAAAATTACAGAAGTTATACAGCCTACAAAATTTGAAAATCTAAGTTTAATATCCTCAAATGTAGATTTGTCAGGTCTGGAGGTTGAAACAGCCGGAGATAGCAGAAGAGCCTTTAAATTAAAAGACGAATTAATGTCTCTAATACACGATTCTAGAGCATCTTATGAGTATGTCTTAATTGACTGTCCACCATCCTTAAGTCTACTAACAATCATGGCGCTTGTAGCTTCGAATGAGATTTTAGTTCCCTTGCAAACAGAATTCTTTGCATTGGAGGGTCTAACACAGCTTATAAAAACTATAGAAAGAATAAAATCTAACCTAAACCCCTCTCTTAACATTAGGGGCATACTTTTAACTATGTTTGACAAGCGAAATAACTTGTCTTCACAGGTTGAGAGTGAAGCTAGAAATTACTTTAAAGATAAAGTCTACTTATCTGTAGTGCCAAGAAATGTAAGATTATCCGAGGCTCCCTCCCATGGAATTCCCGTGCTTGTATACGATAAGTCCTGTCCCGGAAGTAAAGCCTATTTTAATTTAACAGATGAATTTTTAGACCAGGATAAACTAGAGGTTACGGCCGCATGATAAATCCATTTAATAAAAAGAAAGGACTTGGAAGAGGTTTATCCTCATTAATTGGTGATAATGATGTTACCACAAATAATAATCTTGTATCTATAAGCTCTATAATTCCAAATAAGTTTCAACCAAGAAAAAAATTCGACCATGATAGTCTTGAGGATTTAACAAAATCTATTAAAGAAAGAGGTGTAATTCAACCACTCATCGTAAGAAATTCAAAAAGAGATGAGTATAAATTTGAATTAATCGCTGGAGAAAGAAGATTACAAGCTGCACAAAAAGCCGGATTACACGAAGTACCGATTGTTGTAATAGAGGCTAATGATCTAAAATCATTAGAGCTTGCAATAATTGAGAATGTTCAAAGAAATGATCTAAATCCAATTGAGGAAGCTAATGGATATAAAAGGTTAATAGAAGAATTTTCATATGATCAAGAACAAGTGTCAAAATTTATTGGAAAAAGTAGATCACATATATCTAACTCTTTGAGATTGCTAAATTTACCTAAGAATGTATTAAATTTAATTGAGGAAGGTAGAATTTCGCAGGGCCATGCAAAGGTGTTAGTTGGCTTAGAAAATTCTTATTTTATAGCAAGAAAAATTGTCGATAAAAATCTTTCTGTCAGACAGGCTGAAAGTTTAATTAAAGCTATTAAGAATCCTAAAAAAAATAAAAATAATATTAAAGATCCAAATATTATGAATTTAGAGAAATCCTTGGAAGATAAAACAGGTATAAATGTGAACATTAAAAACTCTAAAAATAACTCTGGACAATTAACTTTTAATTACAAAGACCTAGATCAATTAAATAGATTAATAATGGTTATAAAGGCAAATTATTAGTTTGCAGTAGATAATACAAAATCGTAAGTAATTCTTAACGAATTTTCTGTATTTTTTTTTATTATTTTTTCTAATTCATTTATTTCAAAAATTAGTTGGGAAGAGTTTTTTTTGTCCCATTTTAATAGTTGTTTTTTGACTACATCTTTATCTTTCCAAAAAATTGGGGGTCTAAAATTTGATACAGTCGTATCCAAATCGTTTGTTTCATCATAGTCATCTCTTAATTTAATTAGTCTTTTTGTTTTATTTAGCATTGTTCTCAATATCAGCATACAATCATCATTTGTATAAATATTTTCGTTTAATATCTTAGCAGTATCTTTGACATTTTTTGATAAGCAACTATCTACAAGCTCGGACACTGTATAATTTTCTGAAAGACTAATTAATTTTAATATATCGGATACATTAACATTTGTGTTTCCACTAATAAACATTTCCACTTTCCCAAGTTCCTGATTGAGATTATTTCTGTCACCCTGACACTTATCAACAATGATATTTAAAATCTCTCTTGATATTGGAACATTTATTTTTTTAAAAAAATTCCCACATAATTGTGTAAGTTTTTTATTGTCGTCAGCGTAAAAAGGAATGCACATTAAGTTAGAGTTTCTTTCAAAAAGATTTCTTAGCTTAGATTTTCTCTCTAAAATTTCAGAAATACAGATAATTTTTATATCTGATACATTTTTTTCTAAAATTTTCTCAATAAAATTAACAATTTTATCACTAGTTCTTGATATTAAAATTATTTTTTCTTTTTCAAAAAGTGACTTATTAAATATTTTTGAGTGCATCTCATCTTGATTTTCAATAACCTCTTTTTCGTCGTATTTTTCTATAAGTCCCTTGAAATTTTTAATAAAACAACTTTCTAATACTTCTTTTTTAAGGCCCTCGTTTTGTCCATAAAATAAATATAGAGAAAAATTGCTTTTCTTTATTTTTTCTAATTCAAAATTCTTAATAATCATTTCTTATAGAGATTGAACATAAATATTTATATCTTGTAAAATTTTTTCTAATAAATTATTTTTTAGATTATTTTCGTAAGTTTTTAATTTAAATTTACTTTCATTATTATTGTAGTTAACGACTTCTTTAAAAGAATTTTTTAGATCTTTATCATCTGATGCTATTGATAAATTGACAACAAGCTGCATCGAAAAAGTTTCTGGATTTCCTTTTTTATTTTTAGATGATATATCTCTTCTATAATTTGATTCTATAGTTACTGAATATATACCTTCACTTTTCTGATACTCTTGTAAATTTTTTGCAATATATCTTGAGGTTCTATCATCATTTAAAATTTTCAATTCTTTTATTGAGAAATTTGAAGTCTTATCAACCAAAATCGATTTATAACCACACGAGTTAAGTAGAAAGGAAATAAATATTATTGTTAAAATTTTTTTCATTTTACTAAAATGTTTACAAGTCTGTTCTTTACATAGAAAGTTTTATCTATCTTTTTTTTCAATAAAGATTTGTTGATTTTGTCATCTTTTATAATTAATTCCATCAATTCTTTTTCATTCATATTCGGTTTTGCCTTTAAATTCCCTCTTTTTTTTCCATTTATCTGAATCACATATTCAATGGTTTCTTTTTTAATTTTATTTCTATCTACTTTCGGCCACTCTAATTTTTCTGTTACACCAAGTTTGTATAAGCATTCGCTTGCATAATGAGGTATTATGGGTGACATGATTATCAATATCTTTTTATAGTTTTTTAATAAAATATCTCCGTTTATATTTTTGTCCATTAAATCAATCAAAAAATTATAAGTTTCGTATAAATTGGCAATTAAAACGTTGTAATTAAATTTTTCTAAGTTGTAATTAAATTTTTCTATTGTTTCATTGACAAATATTTCTAGATTTTTTTCATTAGTATTATCATTTCCTTTAATTTTTATTTTTTCTAAAATCAATTCATTTAGACCCCATAACTTTTGAATAAACTTATATGATGCTTGCATCCCTTGTTCTGACCACTGAACATCTTTTTCAGGTGGACTGTCAGACAGTATAAATAATCTAACTGCATCAGCACCATAATTATTAATTATCTCCTCCGGATCTATGGTATTTTTTTTTGATTTGGACATAGATTCTGATGGCCCAATAATGATTTTTTCATTTTTATTACCTTTTAAGAAATAGTCTTTTCCATTTTCAGTCTCGATATCATTAGGGTTTATCCAATTACCTTTGCTATCCTTATAAGTTTCATGGCATACCATCCCTTGAGTGAATAATCCGTCAAATGGTTCTAAAAATTTAAAATTTGTATTTTTGTAACCGATAGCTCTCATGAAAAATCTTGAATAAAGCAGATGTAATATTGCATGTTCAACACCTCCAATATATTGATCGACAGGCATCCAATAGTTAATGCTCTCTAAATCATAACCATACTCTTTTTCTTCAGGAGAACAAAACCTTAAAAAATACCACGACGAGTCAACAAATGTGTCAAGTGTATCGGTTTCCCTTATAAAATTTTTTCCATTAATCTTAATATGTTTCCAATCTTTATTCTGATCTAAGGGATTGCCTTTTGATTGTAAATTAACACTACTAGGTAATTTTACTGGAAGATCCTCTTTTTTAACAGGATGAGGTTCTTCATTCTCATCATAAATAATTGGTATAGGACAACCCCAATATCTTTGTCTTGAAACACCCCAATCTTTAAGTCTAAAATTAATTTTCTTAACACCTAATTTCTTTTTTTCAAGAATTTCAATGGTTTTAATAACTGAGTCATTTGGAGCCTTTAAGCCATTTAAAAAATCAGAGTTTATAATGATACCTTCATCTGAAAAGGCTTTATCTTCAACTTTAAAACTCTCATCCTCATTGATAGGTCGCACCACAGTTTTTATGTTTAAATTATATTTCAGTGCAAAATCCATATCTCTTTGATCATGCGCTGGACATCCGAAAACTGCACCAAATCCATAATCCATCAAAACAAAGTTTGCAAAAAATACAGGGACCTTTTTGTCTTTTTCAAAAGGACTGGTCGCTAGTAATTTTGTCTTGAAACCTATTTTTTCTCCTTGGGCAATCGACTCTTCTGTAGTTCCTGTTTTAGAACACTCATCTTTAAATTTTTTAAAATCTTGGTCATTTTCGTAGAGTTTTGACACAGGGTGGTCAATTGATAAAGCTAAAAAAGAAATACCAAATAAAGTATCTGGTCTTGTTGTGAAGCACTTAATAGTTTCAAAATCTTTACTACCATCTATTTTGAAGTCTATTTCACAACCAAAGGATTTGCCTATCCAATTTTTCTGCATTATTTTTACTTTATTTGGCCATTTATTTAAATTGTCTAATTCGTCAAGAAGTACATCTGAGAATTTTGAAATGTTAAAAAACCACTGATTTAATTTTTTTCTTTGAACCACAGCCCCTGATCTCCATCCTTTGCCATCAATAACTTGTTCGTTTGCAAGTACTGTTTCGTCAATAGGATCCCAATTTACATAGTTTTCTTTACGATAAATTAGACCTTTGTTATACATTTCAAGAAAAAATAATTGTTGGTGTTTATAATAATCTTCAGAACAAGTCGAAATTTCTCTGTTCCAGTCAATAGACAAACCTAATTTTTTTAGCTGGTTTTTCATTACATTTATGTTCTTTTCCGTCCATTCTTTTGGATTCAGATTATTCTCTCTGGCTGCGTTTTCAGCGGGCATGCCAAATGAATCCCAACCCATGGGGTGTAAAACATTAAAGTTTTGAAGCAATTTATGTCTGGATAAAACATCACCAATTGTATAATTTCTTACATGTCCCATATGAATTTTTCCAGAAGGATAAGGAAACATTTCTAAACAATAAAATTTTTTTTTGTTCGTATCTATTGTTGATTTAAAAATGTTTTTTTCTAACCAATAACTTTGCCATTTTTCTTCAACTTTTTTGAAATTATATCTATTCACGAAACTTAAATTATTTTAAAATATAGTAGTTCCACCGCTAACGCCTTCACCACCTGGACTATAAGGTTTTCGATTTTTTTTAATTTTTTCCTCTTTATAAAGTGCAGCTTTTTTTAAAATACTTTTTTTAACTTGAAATGTAAGATCACCATCCTCTTGATAGATTGAACAATTATTTTCTGCGTTACAATCTTTCCTAAAAATTGTAACTTTAATTGCGTCCGATCTTACTTCACTTGTCAAAAATCTAATAGTAATCTTAATTGACTCGTTATCAGCAGAGTTATCGCTATACCAATCAGTAATAATTATTCCCCCACTGTAGTTAGCAGACAGTAAAGGCATGAAATTTATAGTATCTAAACTAGCTCTCCATAGTGGGTTTGAGCTTGCAAAATCAAAAACACCACCTTCTTTTTTTTGAAATAATCTCATTCCCCTTCCTTCTTCGATATTTTTTTGAACTCTTTTGTCTGGTTCAGGTGGAAATTCTTTAGCATCTACTGGTCTATAAATTCCGCAAGAATTTAGGAACAAAAAAAGACCTAAAATCGATAAATTAAGCGAAAAGAATAAAATTTTCATAATTTAATACTAATTTAATTATTAAGATAATTAGGGAATATTTATCAAATTTGACTAAAAAAACACGAAAAATGATCTAAATTTAAACTTAAAATGATGTATTTTTGCAACATAGTTTTAAAATATCGTTAAAATTTGAAAAAAATGGACCAAAAAAACTAAGACTTTGTTAAAAAGTTCCTGTTTATAATTAATTATTAACATTAGGAGTAAATTTATGAACAACTTAAAAAAACTTGGACTTGCAGTAGCAGGTTCAACATTAGTTGCTTCATCTGCATATGCAGGAGCTTTAGATGTTAGCGGTAACGCTAAAATCTCTATGAAGTCTGCTGACGATGACGAAGTAACTGGTAACTCATTTTCTATGGACAAAGGAATTAAGTTTACGGGATCTGGTGATCTAGATAACGGAATGTCAGTTTCTTACCTATACAAAATGTCAGACTCTTCTCACACATCTTCAAATGTATTAATCGATATGGGTGATGCTGGTGTAGCTGGAGTTGGAAGAGGAAACAGTGGTGCTGGTATCAGAACAGTAAGATACGCTTTACCAACAGCTGGTGAAGAAGTATGGGATGATGTTGACACTGACGACAATGGTATTGTTGGAACTGGTGATACAAACGCACTTTACTACTCAAATACTTATGGTGGTGTAAGTTTTAGCGGATCATATCATAAAGATGATGATACTGAGAAATCATTTGCGTTAACTTACAGTGGTCTAATGGACGGTTTAACAGTAGGTTATGGTGGTGCTGAAGTAGGTTCAACACAAGACCAAATGACTGTGTTTGTTAAATACACAATGGGTGGTTTAACTGTTGCTTACCAACAAGCTGAGTTAGACAACGCAGGTGCTACAGCTGACGAAGATGCAGATGGTATGGCTGTATCATTCGCAGTTAACGAAAGTTTATCTGTGTCATACGGTGTCTGGGATGTAGATATGGGAACAGGTGTAGATGAAGAATCTTCAGGTGTTTCAGCTTCATACACATCAGGTGGAATGACAATTGGATTAGTATCAAACGCAACAGATAATGTTGCTGGTGGTACATCTAATGAAGATACATTCAAAGAAGTATCTGTATCATTTGCATTCTAATTAAAAATATTTAGAATACTTAAAGGCCCCTCTTATGAGGGGCCTTTTTTTTTGTCAAAAAGATTAATTGCTGCAAAACCATAACACTTTAATTTTTTTAATTTATTTAAATTTGAGTTATCTACTCCACCCAGAACGATAGATTTTATATTGGTTGAATTTCTCAATTTAATAAATCCATAGATACCTAATGCATTTCTACTTTTTTTTTTGAAAACTGGAGAGATAAACACTTCACTAACTTTTTGTTTTTTTTTAATATTCAATTCAAATAAATTATGGGCAGATCCTATAATCTTAAAGTTGGTTTTAAGATTATAACAATTGTGGACAAGAGATCTTTCAAAGGAGGGGAAATATACACCGTCAAGATCCATTTTAATTGCTAGTTTTATATTATTTGATAAATAAAACTTTCTTCCATTAGATTTACAAAATTTGTTAATCTTATTTATAGTTAAAATGTTATTATTTTTTGAGTAATTACGATAAATAATACCGATATTTTTGCTTAAATTGGTTAAATGACCTGGATTAAATTTATTTATAAAATAGTATTGCTTTAAAAAATTATGCATCAAACAATTAAAAACTTAATCGAAATTCAATCGGAAATAAAACAAAATATTCAAAAATTAGGATTTATAAACTATGATCCAAATATCATAGCTGTATCGAAAACATTCAAGATAGAATACATATCAAATCTAATAGATTTTGGACACTTACATTTTGGTGAGAATAAAGTTCAGGAAGCTAATGACAAGTGGAAGATTATAAAAGAAAAAAATAATTCCATTAAACTACATATGATTGGAAAACTACAAACAAATAAAGTAAAACAAGCAATTAAAACATTCGATTATATACATTCTGTTGATAGTAAAAAACTTGCTCAGAAAATATCTATTGAGCAGAAAAATTTAAATAAAAAGGTGCAAATTTTTATTCAGGTTAACTTAGCAAATGAAGTTCAGAAATCCGGTGTAAAGACTGATGAATTATTAGATCTGCTTGAATTTTGTAAACTAAGCAGTTTGAAAGTTTTGGGATTGATGTGCTTACCACCTTTTGATGAGGACTCTGATAAGTATTTTTATGATTTAAAATCTTTAAACGACAAATTTGACCTTAAAGATCTAAGCATGGGTATGTCACATGATTATTTGAAAGCTTTAAAATATAAAGCAACATTTTTAAGAATAGGTTCAAAAATTTTTGGAAATAGAAATTAAGATATTTTTATTTTACTTTTTTTTTTTAATAATTTAACAATTATCAAAAAATCCTTTTGAGATACACCTATACATCCTGCGGTGCCTTTAAAATTGTTTGTTAAATGCAAAAAAATTGCACTACCTTTATTTTTTACAATTTTTTTTCTATTATAGTTAATTACCAATAAGTAGTCATACTTAGTATCTTTTCGATACATCTTTTCTTTATTAGCATTTGATTTTATATCAATTAATTTATTATAAAATTTACTATTTGGATCGTCACACCAGCCCATATTTTTTTTTATTTTTATACAATTAAACTTTGTAATAGGTTTCGATACTCTGTCGCTTCTGTAATAAATGTTACCAAGTCCAAATGTACCGACTGGAGTTGTTCCATCGCCTTCTTTTTTGAATTTATTCAATCCTTTTTTTCCAACGCAGCATTTAAATGAAAAACTATCTAAATTTAATGTGTCTTTATTTTTTAGCACTAATAACATATTATTAATTAAGTATGCTTAAATCAAAATTGTTCTTTTATAATTTAAATACTTTATATGATATACTATACGAAATTAGAGAAAAAATTAATTATAACTTAATAAAAATTTCAAAAATTGAAGAAATAAATAATATTATTGAAGTTGAAGATAACAACTATTTATTAATTTCAGATAAAAAAATTAAAAATTTACTTAAGATTAATCATCTTATTATTACAAATAAACCATTTAAAATAAATTCACTTTTCGAGAAAATAAATATATCTCTATTAAAAAATACTTACTCTGGTCAATCTAAATTAAAAATTAATAATTATTTTTTAAACATAAATTCTAGAGTGTTGATTAAAAATGAAAGATCATTAAAGCTTACCCAAAAAGAGGTAGAAGTAATAGTTTATTTAAATAACTCAGATAACAGCATGCCTATTTCTAGTCTTCAAAAAGAAGTTTGGGGACATAATTCAAGTCTGGAAACCCATACTGTTGAAACTCATATTTATAGATTGAGGAGAAAAATATCTCAAAAATTTGGTGATGATCAATTCATAAAAAGTGATAATGATGGTTACAAAATCTAAAAAGAAAAAAAATATAATAGCAAAAAGTTTATTCACTACGAAATTTAAACCAAGAATTGTAAAACCAAAAAAGGGGAAAGGTAGTTTCAAAAGAAAAAAATTTATAATCTAGCCCCAATTTGCTGAATAACCTTTGAAGACATTTCTGTACCTTTTTCTAAACTTTCTCTTAACGACATATCGTTAACAAATCCATGAAGAAATCCAGCTGCAAAAAGGTCTCCTGCTCCAGTTAGATCTACAATATTTAAGCCCTGTTTAATTCCACATTCACTTACTTCTGAACTATTTATAGCTACAGCTCCTTTTTCTCCTCTTGTTATAACAAGAAGTTTCCCCAAACTCTTTGCAAAATCAATCACTTCATTAAAATCCCTTGCACCTATAAGTGACATAATCTCTTGTTCATTTGCAAAAGTGATATCCAATTTATTTTTTACTAATTCTAAAAAGTGAGGTTTATGTCTATCCACACAAAATTGATCTGAGAGTGACATTGCTACTTTATTTGCATTAGTTATAGCTTTTTCAAATGCTTTTTTTGGATCGCCTTCATCCCATAAATATCCCTCTAAAAATATTATTTCACTTTTATTAATTGCATCTATATCAACATCATTTTCATTAATTTTTCCTGCTGTACCTAAAAAAGTACACATTGTTCTCTCAGAGTCCGGAGTGACTAAAATTAGACATGTGCCTGTTGGAAGTTCCTCTTTTTTTTTTGAGTAAAAATAACTTACTTTTTCTTTCAAAAGCCCCTCCTCATATTTTTTACCAAGTTCATCATTGTTAACTTTCCCAATAAAACCTACTTTATTACCAAGTTGAGAAAGTCCTACAATAGAATTTGCTACTGATCCACCTGATACAGTTTTTTCAATTTTTAAATTTGATAACAAATTTTCAAACTCATTATTATCAAAAATTAATTTCATTGTACTTTTTGTTAAATTATTTTTTGAAATAAATTCATCATCTACTTTACAAATAACATCTACAATTGCATTCCCTATTCCTAAAATTTTCATATTATGCTTTCTTGGTTTTAATTGGTTTTATTCTGTTAGGATAACAACTCGTACAGATTTTACAAGAAATACCGTAACAATCTCTAGCTTTACAATATTCTCTTCCGTAATAAATTATTTGAAGATGTAATTTATTCCATGACTTTTTTGGAAATAATCTTTTTAAATCCTTTTCAGTTTGAATTACATTTTTTCCTGAGGTAAGCCCCCATCTTTGAGCCAGTCGGTGAATGTGGGTATCTACAGGGAAAGCTGGGAAACCAAAACCTTGAGACATTACCACACTTGCAGTTTTATGCCCAACCCCGGGAAGTTTTTCTAGTTGTTCGAAGGTTTTAGGTACTTTTCCTCTATATTCCTTTAACAAAGTTTTTGAAAGAAAATAAATACTTTTGGCCTTTACTCTAAATATTCCAATTCTTTTTATGAGGCTCTCAATTTTTTTTCTACCAAGTTTTACAAAATGTTCTGGTTTATTATATTTTGGGTAAATATTTTTTGTAACATTATTAACATTTAAATCCGTACATTGTGCTGAGAGTAAAACCGATATTAGAAGTGTAAATATATTTCTGTGTTTTAATGGAACAGGAGTTTTTGGATATATTTTGTTAAGAGTTTTTAATATTATTTTTGCTCTCTGAACTTCGTTCATTATTTAAAGTTCAATAAATTTCTCATTGAATATAAACCAGGTTTTTTTGTGATCAGCCATTTTGCAGCCTCTAGAGCCCCTTCAGAGTATAAAGCTCTATCGAATGCTTCATGATTAAGAGTAATTATCTCTTTCCCGCTTGAAAATTTAACTTCGTGTTCACCAACTACCTCACCTTTTCTAATTGAATTGAAATTAATATTTTTACCATAGGGAAATGATTTTTTATTGAGATATTTTTTACCTATTATCTTGTAAAGATCTTTACCTCTTCCTAATGCAATTCCTTTACCCAACATCAATGCTGTACCTGATGGATGGTCTTTCTTATGTCTGTGATGTATTTCAAAAACTTTACTTAAATATTTTTTACCCAATGATTTGGACGCAATTTCTGTAATATACATTAGTAAATTTATACCAACACTCATGTTTCCAGCTTTTAAAATTGGTATTTTTTTGGAATATTTTTTTATTAAATCTTCCTCTTTTTTTGTAAAACCAGTAGTCCCGATGACTACCCTTTTTTTCAATTTACTAGCTATTTTTAATACTTCTAATGTACATTTAGGTACAGTAAAATCGACAATAACATTTGCGTTTTTAAAAGCTATTTCTGAATTTTTTTGAGGTTTAACACCAATAAATTTCTTATTAACCAGATAATTTTCTGTTAATGAGCTTATTTTTACAGCTTTATCTTTATTTGCTGATTTTATCAATTGTTGTCCCATTCGACCCATACATCCAGTAATTGTTAAATTTATTTTTCTCATTTGTTGATTAATGTTAGAAATATCATAACTGCAAAAATAATAATAGCCCAAATACTTAAGTTTTTAAAAAATAATTTTTTTTTAGAATTAGAGTTTATGAAACTAGGTAATACTAATATTAAAACAGCAATTAAACCCATTGCTGGAACAATTTTTTCTAGTTCCATTTATTAGTTTTTCCAAAAATTTTTTGCTTTTTGAAAAAATTTTTTAATACTTGGATTTGATTTTTCATTTTCGATTTCACGAAATTTTTCTAACAATTCTTTTTGCTCTTTATTTAAAGAAATTGGAACTTCTGTATTTACTTGTACATATAAATCACCAACACCGTTGCCTCTCATATGTGGCATTCCTTTTTCTCTTAGTCTAAACTGTTTACCACTTTGAGTACCGGGAGGAATTTTAATCTTTGCTTTGCCACCATCAATAGTTGGTATTTCTATTGAAGATCCCAAAGCTGCATCCGCTATGGATATTGGACACTCAAAAAATAAATGCTCATCCTGCCTTTTAAATAAATCATGGGCATTCACATTTATAAATAAGTATAAATCACCATTACCCGCACCCCTAGACCCTGCTTCGCCTTTTCCTGCTAGTCTAATTCTTGTTCCATCATCAACTCCCTTAGGAATTGTAACAGACAATCTTTTAGATGCTTGTTTTTTCCCTTGACCACTACATGAATTACATGGGTTAGTAATTTCTTCCCCTGATCCAGAACACTGTGGACATGTCTGTTGTACTGTGAAAAATCCTTGACTAGACCTTACTTGACCATGGCCAGAACACATAGAACATCTCCCAACGTCATAACCAGGTTTTGATCCACTACCACTGCAGGTTTCACATTTTTCTGAAGTGGTGAATTTAATATCTTCTTTTTTTCCGCTATAAGCATCTTCAAGATCTATAGTTAAATCATATCTTAAGTCAGATCCTCTATAATTTGACTTTCTTGAACGCCTGTTTCCTCCTCCAAAACCTTCGCCAAAAAAATCTTCAAAAATATCAGAAAAACTACTTGAGAAATCAAAGTTACCAAAACCACCTCTTCCTCCTCCACCATTTTCAAATGCCGCATGTCCAAAGTTATCATAGTTCTGTTTTCTCTCATTATTAGACAAAACGTGGTACGCCTCAGATGCTTCTTTAAATCTTTCTTCAGCAGCTTTATCACCTTTATTTTTATCAGGATGATATTTTACTGCTAACTTTCTATATGCTGATTTTATTTGATCTGAACTCGAATTTTTATTAACACCCAAGACATCGTAATAATCTCTTTTTGCCATAACTAATTAAGAGACAAATAGTTGAAGCTTAGGCGCTTTTTTCTTTATTATCGTCTTTTACTTCTTCAAAGTCTGCGTCAACAACGTTGTCGTCTTTTTTGTCCTCTTTTTTTGCCTCTTTTGGTGCATCTTCAGGCTTTGCGTTTTGTTGTGATTTGTAAATTGCTTCACCAAGCTTCATTGATGCTTGAACTAAATCTTGAGTTTTCTTTTTAATATCTTCAACATCAGTACCTTTTAATGAATTTCTTAAATTTGCAGATGCAGTTTCAATAGCTTTTTTATCTGCATCAGAAACTTTTGATCCATGATCTTTTAAATTTTTTTCCGTTGAATGCAATAAAGTATCTGCTTGATTTCTTGCATCTACCGCTTCTCTTTTTTTCTTGTCGGCTTCTTTATTAGACTCCGCATCTTTGACCATTTGGCTTATTTCTTCCTCACTTAAACCTCCAGATGCTTGTATTTGAATTTTTTGTTCTTTACCAGTTCCTTTATCCTTCGCGGATACATTTACTATACCATTAGCATCTATATCAAAAGTAACTTCAATTTGTGGAACACCCCTGGGCGCAGGAGCAATGCCTACTAATTCAAAATTTCCTAAAATCTTGTTATCAGATGCCATTTCTCTTTCGCCTTGTAGAACTCTAATTGATACGGCTGGTTGGTTATCTTCAGCCGTGGAAAATACCTGACTTTTTTTAGTAGGGATCGTTGTATTTTTATCTATTAATTTTGTTGAAACTCCGCCTAAAGTTTCAATTCCAAGAGACAAAGGTGTAACGTCAAGAAGTAATACATCTTTCACATCACCTTGAAGAACACCTGCTTGAATAGCAGCACCCATAGCCACAACTTCGTCGGGATTTACAGATTTATTTGGTTCTTTACCAAAAAAATTTTTTACTTCTTCAATAACTTTTGGCATTCTTGTCATTCCACCTACTAGCACAATTTCGTCAACTTCATTAGCAGACAGTCCTGCATCCTTTAAAGCTGTTTTACAAGGTGGCAGTGTTCTCGAGATCAAATCCTCTACTAACGCCTCAAGTTTTGCTCTAGTCATTTTTAAATTAATATGTTTAGGACCTGTTTTATCTGCCGTTATGAAAGGTAAGTTTATTTCTGTTTGTGTTGCTGATGACAATTCAATCTTTGCTTTTTCAGCTGCCTCTTTAAGCCTTTGTAATGCTAATTTATCAGATTTTAAATCTATACCATTTTCTTTTTTAAATTCTGTTAATAAATAATCTACAATTGTGTTATCAAAATCCTCTCCACCAAGGAAAGTGTCACCATTAGTTGATTTAACCTCAAAAACTCCATCACCAAGTTCAAGTATTGATACATCGAAAGTTCCTCCGCCTAAATCATAAACTGCAATTTTTTTATTGGCTTTTTTGTCTAAACCATACGCTAAAGATGCAGCTGTAGGTTCATTAATAATTCTTAGAACTTCTAATCCAGCAATTTTACCAGCATCTTTAGTGGCTTGTCTTTGAGCATCATTAAAATACGCAGGTACCGTGATAACGGCTTGTTTAACCTCTGAACCTAAATACTTTTCTGCTGTCTCCTTCATTTTTTGTAATGTAAATGCAGATATCTGCGACGGAGAATACTTTTGGCCTTTCGCCTCAATCCAAGCATCACCTTTATCTGAATTAACAATCTTAAAAGGTGAAGTTTCAACATCTTTCTTCACTGAAGGATCATCAAAGTTTCTACCTATAAGTCTCTTTACAGCAAAAATTGTATTTTCCGGATTAGTTACTGCCTGTCTTTTAGCAGGCTGTCCTATAAGCTTCTCCTCGTTATCTGTAAATGCTACAACAGATGGTGTAGTTCTTGCGCCTTCTGCATTTTCCAATACCTTAGCTTGTGAACCCTCCATTATTGCTACACATGAATTTGTCGTGCCTAAATCTATTCCAATTACTTTACTCATAAATATATATAATTACTCTTCATATAAGTGTTAATTTTACAACTACAACCTTATCTAAAAATTAATTTTTCTCCTTTTTCTGTTGATTTTCTTGACTTTTTTCATCTTTTTTTTCTTTTTTCTTTGAGACCCCTACCAAAGATGGTCTAAGCAATCTGTCTTTCATCATAAAACCCTTTTGAATTTCTTGAACAATCGTACCTTGTTCCTTTTCATCGTCTTCCACTTCCATCATTGCCTGGTGAATATTTGGATCTAATTTTTCTCCAACAGCCTTGATTGGCTCAATATTATTTTTTTTAAAAATTGATATCATATCTTTATTTATTATATCAATATGGTCTATTAGTTTTTTTAGTCCGGCAGTATTTTTTAAAGTCTCATCATTCTCAAGTGAGACTTTTGATCTTTCTAAATTATCCAAAAGATTCAGAGTTTCTTTTGCAAATGAAAAACCACCGTATTCAAAAGCTTCATCTTTTTCTTTTTCAAATCTTCTTCTTTGGTTTTCCATTTCTGCATAAATTCTGTTCACTTTATCTTTTAGAGATATAATCTCTTCCTCAGAGGATATCTGAGCGTCTTTATTATCTTTATCATTTATTTCTTTTTCTGAACTATTCTCAGAATTATTATTTTTGTCTTGGTTTTCTTCCTTATCATCCAAGTTAAGTGTTTCCTCTTTTTCCATAAGGTTTTATATGGTAAGGAAAATTAAAAATTCTAGATGCTAAAAAAAAAATATAAAGAAATTGTAATTGGGACAAATAATAAGGGAAAATTAAGGGAAATTAAGGATTTATTGCCAAAATCTTACAAAATTTCTTCACCTAAAGATTATAAATTAAAAAGTCCTAAAGAAAATGGGAAAACTTTTCTTAAAAATTCACTCATTAAAGCTAAACATTTTTCCAAAAAAACAGGAAAAATCTGTATAGCCGATGATTCAGGTTTAGAAATTAGAATGTTAAATAATGAGCCAGGTATTTATTCAGCAAGGTGGGGAGGGAAAAAAAACGACTTTAATTTAGCTATTACAAAAATTTACTCAAAACTCCAAAAAAAAGATAAAAATTGGAGAAAAAAAAAAGTTTCTGCTAAATTTATTTGTGCGCTAACTATTTTTGGATTAAAAAAAAAACCAATACAATCTTTAGGCGTCATCAACGGAATAGTATCTAAGATAAAATTAGGAAAAAATGGTTTTGGTTATGACCCCATATTTATCCCTAAAGGCTATAATTTAACATTTGCTCAAATGAGCAAATCAAAAAAATATAAAATAGATCATAGAGCGATAGCATTTAAAAAAATTAAAAAATTTTTATAAATTTTTTATTTTCTATTGAATAAAAACTTAGTTCGTGTGTTATATTTTTATTGTTAATTTGAAAAATTCCAGTTTTTCCTTTAAAAATATTGTTTTCAGAAAACACCTTATTTGAAATTACAAAATCATTTTTGTAAATTAGATAATATATAAGCCCCATAATATCGTAACTTAGAAAAGAAATTTGGTTAGCTGCTTTTCCATAAGATTTTTTATAATTACTATTAAATAATTCGTAATTTTTTTTGTCTACCGAAGGAAAATAAATTGGATGTATCGATCTCTCCTCTAATAAACTTTCATCAAACCAATTATTTAAGTTTATATAAAATACTCTTTTCGAGGAAACATCGGTATATAATAAAGATGTTGCTACACTTTTAAAATTTTCATCAAAGTCTGCAATTACAACAGAGTCAAAATTTATTCCACCTATAGTATCTCTTTTTTTTAAGTTCTCTATTTTTTTTTCTTTATTTGCATCGTTTGAATTTTCTAGTCTTTCTATTTCGTCTAATAAATTTTGCTTTCTTTGAGGATATCTAGTTACTTTTTCAATTTGAGCTGTTAGTAAAGTTGGATCTGTATCATATATGAATTTATCTTTTAACTTAATATTTGTTTTTGAAATAGCTTTCTCTATTTCATTTTTAAAATTTGAGTTAGGAATTAAAAAAATAGTTCTTTCTAAATTTTTTAGTTCCTGGAATTTTTTAATAGCATTAATTTGAGATATAGAATTCACACCAGCGCTTATTACATTTGCAGGAGTATTCGTTAACTTATTTGTTAATGATAAAAAAGTAACCTCAGGTATTTCACTCAAATATTCTGTGCTTGAATTAAAGAGTGGACCAATTATAATTTTTACACCGTCTTTTTCATATAATTCTCTTGCAATTTTTAAAGTTGTCGATGGATCAGATCTAGTGTCTCTAGGAAGAATTTCAATTTTATTATCATTTATTGAATTCAAAGCTAATCTTACAGAATTTATAACTGACTCACCAATTTTACCATATTCGCCCGTAACTGGAATTAACAAACCAATTTTAATTTTCTCCGCTGATAATGCTTTAAAATTAAAAGTAAAAATAAAAACTAAAAGTATAGAAAAAATTAATTTAATATCAGTTTTCATAAGTTAATTAATAATATATTCATGAGAATAATGCATCCAGAAGAAGACAAAAATAAGATTAAAAATGCCCTATATGTTGTTTCAACACCTATTGGAAACCTTAATGACATCAGTTTTAGAGCAATTGAAGTTCTAAAAAATTCAGATTTTATTTTGTGTGAAGACACAAGAGTAACCAAAAAACTTTTAACATTCTATAAAATTGATAAAAAACTTATTTCAAACCATAAGTTTAACGAAAAAAAAAACTTAAAAAAAATCTTAGAATTATTAAATAATTCGAAAATTCTTTCTTTAGTATCAGATGCTGGAACACCATCAATTTCTGATCCTGGAAATATTTTAATTAATGAGTGTATAAAAAATAATATAAAAGTTATACCAATTCCAGGTCCCTCAGCAGTAATTGCGGCAGTTTCAATTTCGGGCTTTTCCAACAATTTTTATTTTCAAGGCTTTATATCAGACAAAAAAAATGGAATGAAAAAGGAACTAGAATTTTTGTCAAAATTAAATAATTCAATAGTTTTTTTTATTTCTGCAAAAAAATTTAATAAATTAATCCCATATCTAAAATATTATTTCGTAGGCAGAAAAATTGTTATTTGCAAGGAATTGACAAAGTTTTATGAGCAAATTTACAGATCAAATATTTCAGAGTTAAGTGAACAAAATATAAATTTAAAGGGAGAAATAACAGTTGTTATTTCCAATGTTGATGAAACAAAAAAAAACAAAGAAACATTAGACGAATCAGTTAGAATAAGAATTAAAAATCTAATGGATAAATTAACAATTAAAGATATCGTAAGTATTATTGGTTCAGAAAACAACATTTCAAAATCAGCTATATATAAATATTGTTTAAAGTTAAAAAATGAAAAATAAATATTTAATCAATTTAATATTTTTTGTTCTTTTATCAGGCTGTGTTGGCGCATCATCGTCAGGTCTTTTTGGCACGGGAGTTACCGTTGCAATGGATCCTAGAACATTAGGAACACAAATAGACGACTCTATTATGGATAAAAGTTTAGATACACGGATAATATTGATTGATAAGAAGTATATAGTTGATGTTAAAACAAAAGTTTTAGATGGGAGAATATTTATTACTGGAAAAGTTGATACTCCAGAGGAAAAACTTAAAATTACTAAATTGGCATGGGAAACTAAAGGTGCAAGATCAGTAAAAAATGATTTAGTAATAAACAAAAAATTTAAATTTAAACAATCAGCAAAAGACCTTCTTATTACTTCTCAACTAAGATCAGCAATGATTTTTAATAAAAAAATAAAAGCTATTAATTATAATATAGATACTTATAAAAAAGTTATTTATGTCTATGGAATTGCAGAGACGCAAGAGGAGAAAGAAGAAATTATTAAAGAAGCTAAAATGATCTTAGATGTTGAAGATGTTGTAACAAGTATTCTAATGATGAATGATTTAAGAATGATAAAAAATTAGTTTTTTTTATCATAATTAATTACTCCTGAAGAGTAAGCTGCAACAGACGCAAGATTCAAAATTTCTGAAGTTGAGCATCTTAACGGAGCTATTTCAATTGCTGCACCTAAACCAATAAGAAGAGGTCCAATAACTTTTGATCCACTCATGCTTTTCAATAATTTATAAGATATAGCTGCACTGTGTTGTCCTGGCATTATAAGAATGTTAGCATTTCCTACAATTTCTGATAGTGGGTATAATTCTTTGTATTCATTATTTAAGGCAACATCGGGCTGCATATCTCCATCAAATTCAAAATCAACTTTCTTATTTTTTAAAATATCAACTGCATCTCTTATATGTTTTGTTCTACTTGTCATTGGTTGACCAAATGTTGAGTGAGATAAAAAGGCAACTTTTGGTGTAAATCCAAATAATCTTACAACTCTAGCAGAAGATATAGCGATATCTGCAAGTTGTTTAGAGGATGGATACTCATGAACACTAGTATCACCTATAAATACAGTTTTACCTTTGTTTACAACCATGTTTAAGCCAAACATTATTTCTCCTGGCCGAGGCGGTATAACCTTGATTATTTTTTGAAGAGATTGTCCATATCTCCTGGTGTTTCCGGTTACCATGGCATCAGCGTCGCCACATGCAACCATACAAGATCCCCAAATTACCCTGTCATTCCTTACTAATCTATCACAGTCCCTCTCAAGTAGCCCTTGCGATCTATGTAACTTATCAAACACATATTGAGAATATTTCTCTCTAAATTTTTTTTTAGTAGAGTTTACAATTTCTATATTTAAATTTTCGCTATAACCAATCTCTTTCAATCTTTGTTTAACAACTTTGTCTTTTGCAACTAAGATAGGGATACCAAGTCCACTATTTTTAAAAGCAATTGCAGCTTTTAAAGTATTTTCATCCTCACCATCAGCGAATACAACTCTTTTTTGTGTTCTTTTTATTTGAGAGTTTATTCCCTGCATAATAGTTACAGAGGGATCTAATCTCTGCTTTAGTTGTTCTGAATATATTTCAAAATTATCAATTTTTTTTCTCGCTACACCTGATTTAATAGCTGCTTTTGCAACAGCTACAGGAATTACATTTATTAATCTGGGATCGAAAGTTGATGGTATAATATATTCTTTTCCATATTTAGGTCTTTCGCCTCCCATTGCGGCAACTACTTCATCAGGAACTCTCTCCCTTGCTAAATATGCGATAGCATTTGCAGCTGCTATTTTCATTTCATCATTAATAGTTTTGGCTCTAACGTCTAAAGCACCTCTAAATATATATGGAAATCCCAAAAGATTATTTACTTGATTAGGATAATCTGATCTTCCAGTGGCAACAATTGCATCATTTCTAACTTCCTCTACTTCCTCTGGAGTGATTTCAGGATCAGGATTTGCACAGGCAAATATTATTGGGTTAGCTCCCATGCTTCTCACATCTTCTTTAGTGAGTACGCCAGCAGAAGATAAACCTAAGAATACATCTGCACCTTTAATTGCGTCAGACAATCTTCTCGAATTTGTTTTTGCTGCATAATTTTGTTTCCATTTGTTTAAGTTATTCCTATTTTTATGTATCACACCCTTGCTGTCTAACATTGTTATATTTGACTTAATCACTCCTGCTTTTAACAAAAGATTTGAACAGGCCATTGCGGAGGCGCCAGCGCCATTAACAACAACCTTCACTTTTTTAATATTTTTTTTAGAGATATCTAGTGCATTTAACAATGCTGCATAAGTAATAATTGCTGTGCCATGTTGATCATCGTGAAAAACAGGTATATCTAAAATTTTCTTTAATTTTTCTTCAATAACAAAACAATCTGGAGCAGCAATATCCTCTAAATTTATTCCACCAAAACTGTTGGCAAAATTTTTTATTGAATTAATTATTTCCTCTGGCTTAGTAGAGTCAATTTCCAAATCAATAGCATCTATATCTGCAAATCTTTTAAATAAAACTGCCTTACCTTCCATAACAGGTTTGGAGGCTATGGCACCTAAATTACCCAAACCTAATATAGCAGTCCCGTTACTAATAACAGCCACTAAATTACCTTTTGTTGTATAATCATAAGCTAAATCTGGATTCTTTGAGATAGCTTTTACTGGTGCAGCAACCCCAGGAGAATAAGCTAGTGCAAGATCTCTTTTAGTAACCATTGGCTTAGAGGAGATAATCTCAATCTTGCCAGATTTGTTGCTATTATGAAAATCAAGCGCTTCTTTATCAGAATAATGTTCAATTTTTTTTTTTTTCATTTTTTAATTAGATATCAATTTAGAACTAAGTTAAGACTAATATGATTTATGAATCTGATCAAGTCAACTGGCACGTTTAGTTTCTTTACCTTTCTAAGTAGGATTCTAGGATATATTAGGGATTTTCTTATTGCTATCACATTAGGGTCTGGCCCGATAGCAGATGCATTTTTTGTAGCATTCAGAATTCCTAATACTTTTAGGAGACTGTTTTCAGAGGGGACTTTTAATGCAGCTTTCATACCTAGCTATTCCTCTGAATTAACAAAATCAAAAAAAAAAGCTACTTCCTTTGCCAATGATGTATTTAATTTTCTCTTGATAGGATTGTTTGTAGTGGTTTTGATTATAGAAATTTTCATGCCACTATTTATTAAATTAATAGCACCTGGTTTTACAGAAAATAATGATAAATTAGAATTAGCAATTTTATTAACAAGAATAACGTTCCCTTTTTTAATTTTTATAAGCTTAGCTTCATTTTTTTCTGCAATCTTAAACTCATATAATAAATTTGGCATAGCCGCAGCGGCCCCTATCGTATTGAATATTATTTTGATATTTGTACTTATTTTTGAAACTAAATTTGGTAACAATATAGTTGTACCACTATCCTACGGAGTTTCAATTGCTGGGTTATTGCAGCTTATAATCATATTTATTTTTGTGAAAAAATATTTTAATCCAATAATAAAGATAAGTTTTAAAATAACTAAAAAAGTAAAATTTTTTTTTAAAAAACTTGTTCCAAGTATATTTTCTTCAGGTATAACACAAATAAATATTTTAGTTGGGACTATAATTGCATCATTCGAAGCCAGTGCAGTATCTTATTTATATTATGCAGATAGAATTTATCAAATAAACCTTGCAATTGCCGGGATTGCAATTGGTACAGTGTTACTTCCAAAATTAAGTGAATATGTTGAAAAAAAAAATCTTAATAGAATAAATTATATTCAAGATAAATCCTTAGAGCTTAGTTTATTTTTAAGTTTACCTGCAATGTTTGCATTATTAGTTGCGCCTAAAGAGATCACTTCCAGTTTATTTGGTTATGGTTCTTTTGATGTTAAAAGTGTAGAAAATTCCTCAAAGGCTCTTTTCTATTTTGCATTTGGTGTTCCAGCTTTTGCATTAATAAAAATTTTTTCAACTTTTTTATTTGCTAGACACAATACAAAAGTTCCTTTTTACTTTTCTATATTTTCTGTTTTATTAAATATATTTATAAGTATAACTTTTTTTAATAAAATTGGATTCATAATTATACCTATTTCTACAACTATATCTTCATGGGTAAATGTGATTCTTTTATTTTTATATTTAAATAATAAAAAATATTTCACCGTAAATAGCAAAACTATATTTTCATTTATTAAAATACTTTGTTCTTCATCTATTTCTGTTTATTTATTCTATTTGGTTTTGACAAAATTCTCATTTCTTTTTGTTTACGAAAATAATTTAAAACTTTTATATATGCTTATTGTTGTAATATTTATAATATTAATTTATGTTTTTGTGTCTATTTTGACAAAGGCTTTTAAATTGTCTGATATTAAATTAAAGTATTAAATAATGATTAAAAAAATTTTTTCTGGAGTTCAACCAACAGGAAATCTTCACTTAGGAAATTATCTAGGTGCAATTAAAAACTTTGTTAATTTTCAAAATCAAGAAAAAGCAGAGTGTATTTATTGTGTAGTTGATTTACATGCTATAACTGTAAAACACGATCCAGCTAAACTTAAAAATAGTATAAGAGAAACAACAGCCACTTTTCTTGCAAGTGGTTTAGACTTCAAAAAAAGTGTCATTTTTAAACAATCAGATGTTCCATCTCACTCTGAGGGATCATGGATTTTAGGTTGTACTGCAAAAATGGGATGGCTTAACCGAATGACGCAATTTAAAGAAAAAGCCGGTAAAGATAAGGAAAAAGCCAGCATCGGTCTTTACATTTATCCAATTCTAATGGCAGCTGATATTCTACTATATGATACCACTCATGTTCCTGTTGGAGACGATCAAAAGCAGCACTTAGAACTTACTAGGGACATAGCACAAAAGTTTAATCAAGAATACAATCTAAATAATTTTTTTAAAATACCGGAGCCAATGATACAAGATGAGTTTGCAAGAATTATGAGTTTAAAAGACGGAAAGAAAAAAATGAGTAAGTCCGAAATATCAGATTTTAGTAGAATTAACTTGAATGATACAAAAGACATAATTGTAAATAAAATTAAGAAAGCAAAGACTGATCCTCTACCTATACCTGAAAGTATTGAGGAATTGAAAAAAAGACCAGAGGCTCAAAATTTACTTGGGATATATTCAAGTTTAAATAATCAAGGGCTTAAAGATACAGTTAATGAATTTTCTGGTAAAAATTTTTCAGAATTTAAAAAATCTTTGTCAGATCTTTTAATTGATAAAATCTCTCCAATTAGTTCAGAAATAAACAGGTTAAATAAAGATATATCATTTATAGACAAAGTTTTAACTGAGGGTGGTTTTAAAGCACATGAAATTTCGTCTAAAAAAGTTAAAAAAATCAAGGAAATTATTGGTTTTTAAATTTATCTTTAAAATTTATTTTTAATAGCTATATAGTAATTATGTTTATTCAGGTTCAAACAACACCTAATCCAAATTCTCTAAAATTTTTACCAGGTAAAAAAGTTTCCGATATAGGTCCTATCGAAATTCTGGATATAAACAAAACAGATAATGTTTTAGCAAAGCAAATACTATCTGTTAATGGAGTTCGAGGAGTATTCTTTTATGAAGATTTTATATCAGTAAACAAAAACAATGATTATAAATGGCTTGATATTAAGCATATTATAATTTCTTATATAAATGATTTTTATAATCAAGGAAACACAAGTGTAATTAAAGAAAAAGCTGATAATAGCACAATTACAAATTTTAGTGAAATTGAAAAGAGAATTATAAATGTTCTTGAGACAAAGATTAGACCAGCTGTATCAAGAGATGGAGGAGATATAGTTTTTAAAAATTTTGAAAATGGAAAGGTGACTGTGCAATTACAAGGTAGCTGTGCAGGTTGTCCAAGTTCAACTCTTACGCTAAAAAAAGGTGTAGAAAATCTGCTAACTCATTATGTTAAAGAAGTTAAAGAGGTGATTTCAATTTAAAGAAATTTCACAAATTTTATGATAAAGATAAATACTCAAATGGACATTGAAAAAATAAGAAGATTTTTATCAAAAAAAGGTTACAGACTTATTAAAAAAAAAAGCTTCTCTCATAAATTAAAATACAAAAGCATTTACACTACCTCACTATTAAGTTTAATCGTTATCATTTTTTTTTACATTTTACCTTTAAGTA
>CACFYR010000002.1 GCA_902570505.1 uncultured Pelagibacteraceae bacterium
TGTATAGGAGCACCTTTATTAATCAAAGAATTAAAAAAAAGAAATATCACAAATGGTATTTGCATTGTAGGCGAACCTACAAAAATGAAAATAATTGATTCTCATAAAGGATGTTATGAATACACAACCTATTTTGAGGGTCTCGCTGGACATAGCTCAAAACCTCTTGAGGGAGTAAATGCTGCAGAATTTGCCGCTAAATATGTTAATAAACTTTTATCATTGAGAAAAAGTTTGGAAAACAGGCAACCTAATAATTCTATATTCGATCCTCCTTATTCAACTTTATCTATTGGTGGAATTTTTGGAGGAATAGCTCACAATGTAATAGCTGATAAATGTCATGTAAACTGGGAGACAAGACCAATTAATAGAGAGGATGGTCTATTCTTAAATAAGGAAATAGATGAGTACGTAAGTAATCATTTATTACCAGAAATGAAAAAAATTTATCCAAATTCATCAATTAGAAAAGATATTATTGGCGAAATAATTGGATTTAATCGAGTAAATGATTCTAAAGCCTGTGAATTTGTTTCAAGTATTACTGGGGATAATGAAAGAGAAGTTGTATCTTTTGGTACTGAAGCTGGATTGTTTCAGGAAATAGGAATTAGTACGGTTGTTTGTGGTCCTGGTTCAATTGATCAAGCACATAAAATCGATGAATTTATTGAATTAAGTGAAATTAAAAAATGCTTGTCTTTTTTAAATGGAGTAAAAAACAAGTCTATAACAAATTAACTCCATCCTCCAACGGACTTTACTTCTAAAAATTCAAGAAGACCGTCTTGTCCTGCCTCTCTACCTATTCCAGAATGTTTGAACCCACCAAAAGGAGCATCTACTGCTATACCAGCACCATTAACATCAACCATGCCCGATCTTAATTTCCTTGCAACTCTTTGAACTTTATTTTGGTCTTGAGTTTGAATATAATTTGTCAATCCATATGTGGTATCATTTGCAATTGATATAGCTTCTTCTTCAGTTTCAAATGGTATCACTGATAATACAGGTCCGAAGATTTCTGTTTGAGCAATTTCCATATTGTTTTTAACATCCGTAAATACTGTAGGTTTAACATAATAACCTTTATTTAAGCCATCTGGTTTTCCAAGCCCTCCAGCAACAAGATTGGCTCCCTCATCTATTCCTTTTTGAATTAGGCTTTGTATTTTATTAAATTGCGTTTCCGAAATTACTGGACCGATATGATCTCCCTCTTTAGTTGGATCGTCTACTTTAAAATCGTTCGCAAACTTTATCAATTTATCAACTGTCTCTTTATAAATGGGTTTTTCAACTAACATTCTGGTAGGTGCATTACAAGATTGTCCTGAATTTCTAAAACACCTTGTAGCGCCTCTTTCAACAGCCTCAGGATCAGCATCTTTGAAAATAATATTTGCTCCTTTGCCACCTAATTCCAAACTTACTCTTTTAAAATCATTTGCAGCATTTTTTGATATTAATGCACCCGCTCGCGTAGATCCTGTGAAAGAAATCATATCTATATCTGGATGACTAGTTAATGCATTACCAGTAGTTTCGCCATTACCATTAACCAAATTAAATACACCAGGCGGGAATTTTGTTTCATCAATAATTTCAGCAAGTATCATTGAAGATAATGGAGCAAGTTCTGATGGTTTTAAAACCATAGTACAACCTGCAGATAGAGCTGGCATAACTTTTAAACAAACTTGATTCATTGGCCAATTCCATGGAGTAATTAGAGCACAAACACCTTTAGGTTCATATAATAATCTTTGATTGGGAGCATGTTCTCCTAAAGGCTTTTCAAAGTCAAAATTTTTTAAATATCTAATAAATGATTTCATGTGACTTGCCCCAGTTCCAGCTTGAAGTTTTGTTGCAAAGTCTTTTGGGGCACCCATTTCCATTGTAATTGCATTTGCAAAATCTGCCCATCTTTTTTTATAATTCGAATATAAAGTCTCTAATAATTTTATTTTTTCTTCTTTGGAAGTAAACGCCCAATCATTAAAAGCATCTTTTGCCGATTTAACTGCTACATTCACATCCTCTTTGCTACCAATTGAAATTACTGCGCAATTTTCCTCTGTAGATGGATTTATGACATTACAATCATAAGGTTTTATTGGATCTACCCATTCACCATTAATATAAAATTTTCTTTTATTTAGCATTATGAAAAATATCCTATCTTTTTCTTTTTGCAAACAAGTTTATAAGCTCATAGACAATAGTAGCTGCAGCTAGAGAAGTAACTTCTGCATGATCATAAGCAGGTGAAACTTCTACCACATCTGCTGAAATTAAATTTAATCCTGATAGGCCTCGTAAAACATTAACCATCTCTCTGCTTGTCATTCCTGCTATTTCTGGAGTTCCTGTGCCTGGAGCAAATGCTGGATCTAAAACATCTATATCAATTGATAAATATAATGGATTGTCGCCTACTCTTTCTTTAATTCTGTTTACAATTTTGTCTATGCCCTGAGATTGAAATTCATCACAATGAATAATTTTAAATCCAAAGTCTGCATCATTTTTTAAGTCATCTCTACTATATAAAGGTCCACGTATGCCTACGTGCATAGATGCATTATCGAGGAATAAATTTTCTTCTCTAGCTCTTCTAAAAGGTGTGCCATGAGTAAAAGGTGCACCAAAATACGTATCCCAAGTATCAAGATGAGCATCGAAATGTACTAAAGCTACAGGTCCATTAAATTTTTTGTTAACTGCTTTTAATAATGGAAATGCAATAGTATGATCTCCTCCAATACTAATCAACCCATCAACTTTATCTAGTAATTCGATTGCACTTTTTTCTATTTGTTTTATAGCCTCATCAATTTTAAAAGGGTTGCAAACAAAGTCACCTGCATCTGCAACTTGAAGAATTTTAAAAGGCTCTTCGTCATAATTAGGATGATAATTTGTTCTTAGATGTCTAGATGCTTGTCTAACACTTTGAGGACCAAATCTCGCCCCTGGTCTAAAGCTAGTTCCTGCATCAAAAGGAATACCAACAACAGCTATATCACATTTATCTACGTCTCTGATTTCTGGCAATCGCGCGAAAGTAGAAGGGCCCGCAAATCTGGGAACTTTTGTTCCATCAAGTGGCTGTATTGTTTTTTTATTTTTATTAGTCATTATCGGTTAAACCTGCTCCTGCAGCAGAATTTTTTAAACTATCTGTTTCAGGAACGAATGTATCCTCAGAAAGCTTATACAATTCTTTCCATTCTGTATCTGTAAATAAATTTTTGTTTTCACCAAATTCAATTATTAGTTCTTTGGTATTTTTAAAATTATTACTTTTTTCAATGTTTGTAAGAATAGTTTTGTTACTATTAAGAATAAATTTCCCCTCATCTAAAATTGCTTGTATTGGTTTGTTGATAATTTCTGATGATCTACTTAAGAAAGGTATAATTAACAAAGGATAATTTATGTTTGAAAACTTGATTTTATTAAAATCTTCTAGCTGATTACAATTATCTAAAATGCTTACTCCAGTATATATTGGGCAAAGTTCCTCATCGGATTGATTTATTTTTAAAATATTTTTTAATTTTTTTGGGTGTTTATTTTTTATTTTTTTAAGATATTGATTTAATGTAGATATTCCAGGTAAATTAAACATTTCAAGAATTCTAACTGATTTTCCGATCTCTTCAGCTATCCCCCAAGAGTATCCTATTGCTTTTGAAGCACGTTTTGAAACAGTTTCTATTTCACTAAAAGACATCATAACTAATTTATAGAATTATATATCCAAGTATCGTCTGAATTTTTTAATTCATTTACCAGTGGAGCTCCTTGATACATACAGATTCTTAACCATTTGTCAGACCTTGGATCAAATTTTTGTGCACCAAAAAACGACAATTTAAGTCTTAACATATCTATGGGTATTAAAGATTCGCCAATGGTATTATCTTGAATTTCAGAATATTGAAATTTTTCAGAAATAAAAATTCTTCTTACTATATGTCTCAAATCATCGTTGTAAATTAAGAAATCAGCTACAGTTTTTAATAAATTTTCATTCAAAATTTTTTCATATAATTTTTTAATATCTCTGGCTATTGCCAATGGTTGTTCAAGATCTGAACCATACTCGTCATATCTATTTGCTATTCTTGGCTCCTCTTTATTCTTTGAAATAAACCAAAAATAAGTATTTGATTTTTTATTATTAAAATTAATATTTAAAATTAATTTGTATTTATTCTCAATAATTTTTTTCAAATCTAATAATTTTCTACTTGAAGGTATATTAAAATATTTTTCCTCATCGGCACTCATATTTTTAACTAAAGGCTCAATTATTTTATCATATGGTTCCATCATCATAGAAATTAAATATTCACTACATTCTTCGTCTAAATACTTTTCTATCCACAAATAAATTTCATTCCATAAGTATTTTTTATTTTTAAAATCTAACTTTGAAAAATATTCTTTAAATTTTATTAGATCATTCTTTAATGAATTAATCTTTTTATTTTGATAATTGCTATCAGTATTCCAATTATCAATATTTTTTTTTGATTTTTCTAAACATAATTTAAAATATTCAATTTCTTTTTTACTCACTAGCTCTATTGATCTGATTTCTTTAAGGGCTTTTTCTCGATTATAAATCCATTGATGTAATAATGTTGGATGATTTACAATAAAAGGTGCCATACCTAGACCGGTAGAATTGCCAATACCTAAGTTTCTAGCAATTTTTTTATCAAGATTGACGAATTCATTTGGATTTTTCATCTTTGATATATGATTAATTTGATCAAAAGTAAACTGTCTCACCAAATATACTAACATCATTTCCAATCTAAAGGGTCCACAAATTTCTTCTCTATCTTTAATTCGAAATCTATCAGCTAAGCCAAATTTACCTGACCCATAAACGGCAGTTGTTCTATACAAATAACCTACCTTATTTATAAAGTTTATATCTGGTTGCTTGCCAGAACTTAAAGAATTTACAACATGATCAAAAATTCTTACAGATTTATTTGCCCTTGATAATGCCAGCTCTTTATTTGACATTCTGCCAATTTCTTGTTTGGGCACATTTTCTTTTAGTCTATCAATATCTTTTTTAGTAGGCACTCCATCGTGAAGTACAAAAGCAGCATCCCATTTAGTTGCTATTACTCTATCAGATCTTTCTTCATCGTTAATATGCTGGGAAAAACAAATTAGTGAATATACCCTTTTGTTTTTTCTTACAGAGTAAACAGCAACCCCATAACCAGATTTATCTAAATCAAATATATCTCTATTAAATTCCCAGTTTTTGAACTCTCTGATAAAACTTCTTAAAAAAGACAATTTAGATTGGTGAAATGAACCAAGTCTAGATAGTTTCATAACATTCTCAGGATTTCTTAATTCAATACTTAGCATTAATTTTTTATTCCTTTATAAAAATTGTACCAGTTATTACCTAAAATATCATTTGTCTCTTTTTCATTGAAACCAATATTTTTAAGACCCTTTTCTAAGTTTGCAAAACCACTTGCATCCAAAAACCAATCGGGTTGTTTGGGAAAACTAGAATTTTCTTTTGAACCTTCTCCATAATCTTTTGTTTTTGTCCACTTCCCGTTACGCATCCACTCAACGACTGTGTCTGGATGACCCGTGCATAAATCAGAGCCAATTCCAATGTGTTTAACTCCTATAAGGTCTGCTGTTCTTGCTATCATTTCACAAAAGCTTTTTAATGTACAATTCGATTTATCTTTTAAATGGTGTGGGTATAAAGAGTGTCCAATCATACCTCCAGATTCTGCTAAAGCTTTTAAAACAACATTAGATTTATTTCTTTTTGTTTCGAACCAAAAAGAGGGATTTGCATGTGTTATTGCAATTGGTTTTGTTGACAAATTAATTGCATCGATTGTAGATTTTTCAGCAGAATGCGACATGTCGATAACAATTCCTAATCTATTCATTTCCTTGATCACTTCTTTGCCCATTCTTGTAACACCACTATCGGTATGTTCGTAACAGCCTGTGGCCAACAAAGATTGATTATTATAAGTCAATTGCATAAATAAAATCCCTAATTCATGGATTTCTTCAACTAAGTTTATATTATCACCTATAGGAGAACAATTTTGGAGTCCAAAAAAAACAGCTGTTTTATTTTCTCTATGTGCCTTTTCAATGTCTTTAAAATTTTTACCTGGAAAAATTAAATCTCTAAAATCATTAAAATATTTATTCCAAGTTTCAATATTTTTTAAGACCTCATCAAAGTCTTCGTGATAGGCAATTGTTACATGAATTGCATCAAGCTTTGCTTTTCGGTTTATTTTAAATATTTTCTCAGACCAATTACAATATTGTAAGTTATCAATTCTATAATTAATAGAATTCATAAATAATTTATTTTACTATTATTATTAGTAAAATTATCCAAGCGGCTGCATAGTAAAATGGCATTGCTTTTCTCCAAGAAAAAAGAATTTTTTCTGCAGATTTACTTCTACTTTTTTTCATATTTATATTAATGTATCACAATCTACAAATATCTAATAATAATTTTATTTTATGAAACTTATAAAAATATTAATAATTGTTTTATTTTTCTCAACTAATGTCTTGGCTGATACAATTTATTACTTATTGAGAATTCCAAACTTGGAAATGGTAAATTTTGAAAATAATAATCAAATTAAAACCTTTAAGGCCAAAAAATATTTTAAAGTCGGCATTAAAGATAACAATGTAGAATGCTACAGTCCAAGTAATCTATTAGTCAAAGAAAAACAAAAATTGATTAGAGAAAACATAGATTTATATAGTAAAGTATTTTTAAATAAAATTAACCTGAGATTTATAGTGCTATGTAAAGATTTAGAAGTAGCTTCGATACCTGCTTTAGGAATTCCAAATCACTCCTTAAAAACTATAATAATAAATATCAATACGGATAATTACAAGTTATCAAGAACTATACATCATGAAATTTTTCACATAATTAATGATCAATACAAAGAGTTGTTTGACCACGAAAAATGGAAAAAATTCAATTCTGAAGACTTTAAATATGGGTCATGTTCTACTTGTGCAGACAAATTTGGTATGAAATTATTGAGAAAAAAAAAAGGTTTTTTATCAGAATATTCTCAGTCTACTGTAGGTGAGGATATGGCTGAAACATTTTCATTTTTAATGATTGAGAATTCAGAGTTAAGAATAAAATTACAAAACGACGATAATTTAAAAAAAAAAATAAATTTCATAAAATCAAATATTCAATTAATTGACCAAAATTTTAAATTTATTTTATGATTCATAAAATCAAACAATCTAGATCAGAAAAAATATTATTAATTTTTTTAATTTCTTTATTTATTTTTAGCTTAGGATCTTTTTTTATAATAAAAAATAAGTGTTTATTAATAAAAGATCATGATCCAAAAAAAATAAAATTTGTTCATCCAGAAAATATTGCCATACTCAGAGCACCATGTGGTAATGTAATTATTGAATTATATCCAAATATATCTCCAAATTCTGTAAAAAGATTTAAAATGCTTATAGAAAGAAAGGAATATGATAATGTAGCTTTTCACAGGGTTATAAAAAATGTATTAGTTCAATCTGGTGACACTGAGTACGGTAAAAAGGAAAGTTTAAATTATGCGAAAATAGGAAATGGTAAGTCAAAATATGGAACTATAAATACGGAGACAGATAATAGCTTCGATTTTGGAAAAGGTACAGTTGCTATGGCTAGAACATATCAAAGAAACACAGAAGATACTCAATTTTTTATTTTATTAAAAGATGCTCCACTTTTTGAAGGAGAATATTCACCTGTTGGTAAAGTGAAATATGGATTAGATGTATTAACAAAAATAAAATACGACGATAAAACAGAATATATACTTAGGCCCGACTTCATAGAAACTTTTAGGATGTTAAAAAGTATTAATTAAATAAAGGCTTACCTGTGGAAAGTGTATGATTAATTCGATCTTGTGTTTTTTTAGTCTCGATCAATCGCATAAAAGACTCTAATTCTAGATTATATAAGTCATTTTCTGAAAGAGTTTTATCAATTGTCGTTTCACCACCACTAAGCACATTTGCTAATTCTGACCCAACCACCATTCCATGATCTAATATAACTTTATCATTATATAATTTTTCAAGAACTTTTATCATTTTCTCTTTTAAAGATTTTCCTGATAATTTAAATTTACACTCCGTTACTGGAGAAAAATTTTTGCTCTCATTAATTATTTTTAGCGCAGCAGGAAATAAACTGTTTCTGTTCATAATTTTCTTGTCGTATGGCATTAAATATTTTAGGGGTTCAGCCTCCACAGGTGATGTTGCTGTTTTGCCATATCCGATAATTTCAAAGACTTTCAATGGTGCAAAATCAGGGTCTTTAGTTGCCTCATCTGTTTGAGACCATCTCCAAAGCATTTCTTTACACCCACCGCCAGCAGGAACTAATCCAACCATTGTTTCAACTAACCCAACAACAATATTTGTATGTGAGGCTACGAAATTACTTTGAACAAGAACTTCAAATCCTCCTCCTAAAGTAAGTCCTGAAGGAGCTGAAACTACCGGAAATTTTGAATATTTTAAATGTTTGCAAGTTTCTTGAAAGTATTTAATAAATTTTTCAACAGATTTTAAATCACCTTTATTTACAAAGTCCATTGTATAGGAAAGGTTAACTCCAGCTGAAAACTGCATACTTTCATTAATTATTATCAGCGGTTTATCAGTGGCATTTTTTAAACAGTCCATAGAATTATAATCAAGCGCATTAGCTTTAGTGGTAAATTCAACAATATTATAATCTTTAAATCGGTAAATATTTGCCGATTTATTTTTATCAATTTTTAATGCAGATGGTTTTATTTTTCCTAGGGTTTCAATATCAGTATACAATTGTCTTTTTCCATAAAAATTTTCATCATTAGATTTTGTTAAATTTTCTAAAAATTTATTGTTTTTAATTTGACCTAGTCTTTCAAAAAAATTTTTTGGACCTATCTCGTTTAACATTTCAAATGGTCCCATTGCCCAGTTAAAACCTAATCTCATTGCTTCATCAATATCATTAAATTTATCTGTGATACCAGGTACTAATGACGAGGCATATGTAATTATTTTTGAGATAACTGACCATGAATACTTTCCATATTTATCATCTCTATTAATTAGCCCAACTATATCAACAGTATCCATTTTTAAGTCAATTTTTTTAGATGGAAAATATTTTTCATTATCTAGGTTGATTGCTTCTAATACTTTGTCGTTATTTGATTTATTAATTCTATAAAATCCACCTTTACCTTTTCTTCCAGTGTACCCTTCATTTATTAATTTTGTTATTAGTGGAATTTCTTTTGCAACATTTTGAAAATCATCTGTATCTGGTAACTCTTTCTTAAAACTTTTTAATACATCAACCATTAAGTCAATTCCTATCAAATCATATAGGCCAAACACTCCAGTTTTAGGTATCCCCATTGGTCTCCCAAAAACTGCATCTGCTTCCTCTATTGACAACTTCATTTTTATAGCCTCTGTCATAGCAACTTGCATAGCGTAAACACCTATTCTATTTCCGAGAAATCCAGGTGTATCGTTACACACGATAGCCCCTTTGCCCAACTCTTTTTCACAAAAAATTTTTAAAGAATTAATTTTATTTAAATCATTATTTTCATTTTTAACAATCTCAAGTAAACCCATGTATCGCACAGGATTAAAGAAATGAGTAATACAAAAGTCTTTTTTCTCATTGTCTGACAGCTTTTCTGATAAAACTTTTATTGGTATTGATGAAGTGTTAGAAGATACTATCGCACCATCTTTTCGATTTTTAAATATTTTTGAATATATATCATGTTTTATATCTATTCTTTCAACAACTGCCTCTACAATCCAATCTGCATCTTTGACGGTATCAAAATCATCATTAATATTTCCAACTTTAATATTATTTATTTTTGATTTATCTATGAGTAAAGGCGGTCTTGATTTATGAATTCTCTCACGGGCTTTTTCACTTATTTCTGTTTTTAAATCTAAAAGTGTCACTGGAACATCTGCATTACACAAATGTGCCGCTATCCCACTTCCCATAGTACCAGAGCCGATGACAACTACTTTTTTAATTTCCATTATTTAATTGACGTTAATTCCTCTTATTCTTTCTGATCTTCTTCTTAATAATTCAGCTGTAACAAGAATTAAAGTTGAAAGTACAATTAAACATGTCGCAACTGCAAGGATTGTTGGGCTTAGTTGTTCTCTTAAGCCAGTCCACATTTGTATAGGTATTGTTGTATTTTCAAGACCAGCTAAGAATAATACAACTACAACTTCGTCAAAAGATGTCACAAATGCGAATAATCCCCCTGATATAACACCAGGCAATATTAATGGTAATGTAATTTTCATAAATGTATTTACTGGATCGCTTCCAAGACTAGATGCTGCTCTAGTAACACTATGGTCAAATCCCGAGAGTGTTGCAGTGACTGTTATAACCACAAATGGAGTTCCTAATATAATATGAGCCAAAACTATTCCCGTATGCGTAGCAGCTAATCCGACCTTTGCCATAAAGAAAAAGATTGCAACACCAGATATAATTAATGGTACTATCATTGGTGAAATTAAAGTTGCCATTATCAAGCCTTTGTAAGGCATATGCCTACTACTCAAACCTAGTGCTGCCGTTGTTCCTAAAATAATAGATCCAAGAGTTGCAAAAATAGCAATTATAAAACTATTTTTAGCTGCAAGGCCCCAAGGATTTTTAGTTCCATAAACCATATCCTCGTACCATCTAAGAGAAAATGCATCAGGATCTAAACTTTTTCATTCCCTCTGAAAAAACTAAAAACTCCTCAGCATTAAAAGATAGAGGAAAAAATAACAAATAATGGGGCAATTAAAAAAATAAATACTCCAGCACAAAATGTTAAGTAAATGTAATGCCATACTCGATATCTTATTTCTGTATATTTAGGTAAAGCCATAGTTATCCCAACTTAATATTATCAACCCCTACTAATTTGTTATAAACCCAATAAATTGCGAGGACACCTACTAAAAGCATTAGTCCCATTGCTGAAGCAAAACTCCAATCAAGTGTGCTTTTCATGTGAAAAGCAATTTGATTACTGATTAAGGTTCCTGATGCACCTCCAACTAAAGCTGGGGTAATATAGTATCCAATTGCGAGTATAAAAACCAATAAACATCCCGCACCAATTCCTGGGATTGTTAAAGGGAAATAGACTTTCCAAAATGCAACAAAAGGTGTACCCCCTAATGATTTACCTGCTCTCATTAGGCTTGGTGAAATAGTTTTCATAACACTATAAAGTGGTAAAACCATAAATGGTAAAAGAATTTGTGTCATGGCAACATATGTACCCGTTTTATTATACATCATTTCAGGCCTATTATCGTCAGTCACCAATCCGATCCAGACAAAAAAATCATTAACCACTCCTTGCTGTTGCAGCAAAATCATCCAACTAGCTGTTCTCACAAGTAGTGATGTCCAAAAAGGTAGCAATACACATATCATTAAAAGGTTGCTGTATTTCATTGGCAAAGTTGCTAGTAAATGAGCAATTGGATATGCCATTACAAAACAAAATAAAGTGACAAAAAAGGCTACCTCCAATGTCCTTAACCACAAAATTCTATGAATTCTTCTGTCTTCAGAGACTTGGATTATTTTTCCATCTTCATCTTCTATTAAGTCCATACCTTTTAAATATTTGGCATATGATATCTCAGGAGCTCTTCTTTTAATTGCTCTCCAATATTCAACATTCGCCCATCTTTTGTGTACATCCATAATTTGTTCTTTATAATTTCCATCTTCAAATTTTTTCATTTTTCTTTGTAATTTTTTCAAAATACTTTTAAATCCATTTTTTTCATAATTGAGTTGGGTAGCTAATTTTCCAAAAGATTTCTGCTCAATCAATAATTTATAATCTTGATAAAAGGATGCGAAGACTTCCTCTTCTGGTAATTCTTTACCATCCCAATTTTCCATAGCTTTATATGTTTTAGGAAGCATGTTGGTAACCATTCGGTCATCAACGCTTCTAAAAAGCATATCACCGATAGGAAAAACATAGGTAATTATCAAAAAAAGTAACAAAGGACAAACTAGAAGAAATGCTTTAATTTTATTTTTTTTTTCGGCTTTTTTTAAACTTTCCTCTAAAGGAATTCCATCTGTAGTAAGAATTTTTTGTGTTTCAGAGCTCATAAATTAAAAAGGGCGGCTAAATATAACCGCCCTCAATATAATATATAATTTTAATCTTTAAAACTTAAAATTAAAATCCAGCTTTCATTGCTTCCCATTTTTTCACCAAGTTCTGTGCCGTTGTCAGCCCAGTATAATGGATCAACTAAGAAGTAGTTTTTAGTATTTGCTGGAGCTGTTGGCATATTTGGTACCATATTAGTTTTACCATCTTTATACCATGGCTCGCCTTTTTCCATTACAGCAATTGAAGATTTTCTCCAAGGTGCATATGCGATGTACTTGGCACTTCCAGCTAAACCTTCGGTACTAGTCATTTCTGCTAAAGCTTTTTTAGCATCAGCCTCGTTAGGTCCACCTTTTACTAATACAAAATATTCATAATCAAGACCTTGAGCATCCCAAACTTGTACTATAGGTGCGCCTTCTCCAACTGTAGCATTAAAAAATCTACCGTTCCAGCCAGTTGCCATAACAACTTCTCCACTCATTAACAGTTCTGGCGGTTGAGCACCTGCAGACCAAAAGACACATCCACCTTTAGGGTCTGTACAAAGTTTTTTGATTTTATCCATTGCTCTTTGAACACCTTTTTCGGTTTCTAAAGCTTCATAGATTTTTGCTCCACCTTTGCCTGGCTTAACACCGTCTGCAGCTAAAGCTATTTCTAAGTTAGTTAAAGCGCCAGTGTAGATTGCTCTTTTTCCAGGAAATTTTTTTGTGTTAAAGAAATCTTTTATAGTTTTTGGAGTACCTTTAACATTTTCACTGTTATAAGCATAGTTCCAAGAATATAAAATATTTCCTACTGCACATTTAGAGGGCATACCTGTGAAAAAGTCTTCACTAGCAGGTGTTCCATCTGGTGCTGGTGGAAAGTCTTTGTCAAAGTCGAATTCAACAAATAAACCTTCGTCACATCCAGTAATAGTATCCATTGCAAATACATCGATTATATCCCATGTAATTGCTCCAGCCTCTTTTTGCGCTTTAATTTCTGATAATCCACCTGAGTAATCGACCCAATTGATATCGATTCCCAATTTTAGCAGTGGGATCACCATAACCTAATTTTTGACTTTCTGTATATGCTCCACCCCAAGATGCAACAGTAACTGCAAATGCTGATGTGGCAAATGAAAGTACAAAAGAAAGGGTAAGTAATAATTTACTTAGTTTTCTCATTTATCCTCCGTTTAAACGTTTTATATATTACTAATTACAACAAGTTCGATCAGCAGAGTCAACTGGTCAATTGTCCATAATATAAAGGATAATTTTATTGATATTTAAAACTATTCTATTTTGGGTCGAGTGCTCTTGCGTCTTGACTATTCCACCCAATATTAATTGTATTACCTAACTTGATATCTAAATTTTCTGAGCTATTTGGAACTTTCAATATAAAATCTGAATTACCTAATAAACTTAGTCTGACCCTTGTATGGTCACCATGATATATTACTTCTTCTATCTTGCCTTTATGATTGTTATCCATGCTGCTTTTTGGATTAATTAAAGCCCTTTCTGGTCTTATTGAAACTGTGGTTTTTTCACCTTTAGTTTTAACTGAGATTGGATTGGCCAATATTTCTCCACCATTTACCTTCACCTTACACATATCTTTTGAAATATCATATACTTCTCCTGCAAAAGTATTGTTTTCACCAATAAATTCTGCAACAAATGAATTTACAGGTTTTTCATATAATTGATCTGGAGAGGATAGTTGTTGAACTTTTCCGTCATTGAACACTGCTATTCTATTTGACATGGTTAAGGCTTCACCTTGATCATGTGTAACATAAACAACAGTTACCCCTATGCTTTCGTGTATATGTTTAATTTCATATTGCATGCTTTCTCTTAAATTTTTTATCTAAAGCACCAAGAGGCTCGTCCATTAATACAACAGATGGATCAAACACCAAAGCTCTTGCAACTGCAACTCTTTGCTGCTGACCTCCTGACAATTGACCCGGCATTCTATTTTCAAAACCTGATAAAGATACCATAGATAAAGCTTTATCTATTTTTTTATCAGCATCATCCTTAGATATTTTTCGTACTCTTAGAGGAAAAGCTAAATTTTCGTAAACAGTCATATGTGGAAATAAAGCATAATTCTGAAAAACCATTCCTATTCCTCTTTTATGTGGGGGTATATTTGATATAGGGTTTTTATCTAGATAGATTTCGCCGTTAGTAGGAGTTTCAAAACCAGCTAACATCATTAAACAAGTGGTTTTCCCAGATCCAGAGGGTCCTAACATAGTGATAAATTCTCCTTCGGAAATATCTAAATTTAAATCTTTAACTACAAGAATTTTCCCATCATAGCTTTTGTCTACTTTTTCAAACTTTACGAACTCTTTATTCTTTGACATTGGTATGTTTTAAAACATTTGTAGAGGATATTTTCAAGCTATTTTATATGAAGTTCTTTGGGGAAATTATTAAGTAATTCATTTCCTTTTTCAGTTACCCTGATAGATTCTGATGCTTCAACACCCCAATCACCAAATTGCATTACAGCAATCATATGAAAAGTGACATTAGGTTTTAGCTCAGTCATATCACCTTTATAAATATTTAGCGTATGCTCCCCCCAATCTGGTGGGTATCCTATTCCAATTGAATATCCAGTCCTGGACTCTTTTTTAATTTTATATTTATCTAGTACTTTCCAAAATTCCTGAGCGACATGATCTGCTAAGTTTCCTGGTTTAACTACATCTATACCCGCATTTAAAGCTTCTATTGTTGCCTTCATTGCGTCAACTTTTTTTTGCTCAGGTTTACCGAGTTGAACTGTCCTTGCAAGTGGAGCATGATATCTTTTAACACAACCAGATATCTCAATAATTGTGGACTCACCATTTTTAAATTGATCTTGTGTTGCTGTTAAATGTGAAGCTGAAGTTCCTACACCTGTTGGAAGTAAAGTTGTAATGCTTGCATATTCACCGCCAATATTTTCAGTGCCGTAAAATAATGCTTTTTGAATTTCACCAACAGCATCACATTGTCTTACACCTCTATCTATTACGGTCATAGCTGTGTGCATAGCTTTTTCTGTAATTAACGCTGCAGACTTCATGTATTTTATTTCTGCATCAGATTTAACAAGCCTTACCCAATTAACCAAACGATTTGAGTCTTTAATATTTGCATTAGGAAGACCATGTTTTATCTTTTCGTAACAAAATGCAGTAAAATAATGAGTATCCATTTCAAGTCCAATTGAAATTTTATCCCATTTTTTTTCTTTAATAATTTCAACTAAATAATCATATGGATGCTTAGGCCATTTGTGAATATAATTTTCATCATATACAATTATATTTTCTTTTTTTAGATATGTTTTAATATAAGCGCCACCAGCATCTTGAGCTCTAACAAAACAAAGCGGCTGATCTAAATCTACATGTACCAATACGCATTGGGCATAATAAAAAGACCACGCGTCATAACCAGTAAGATAATACATATTTGCAGTATCATGAGATATTAGTAAATCTATCCCTTTGTCTTGCATTGACTTTTTTACATTATTCAACCTTATTTTATATTCTTGATCAGTAAAACTCATTTAATTTGACCTTAGCAATTTCCCAAAACCTCTAATATTATTTTTGATACCAATACTTTTAAGTGTATCCCATATTAAAGTTTGATTACTAGAAAATACCAATACGCCTAATTTTTTCTCTAATTTTTCTAAAATAGATAATGCTGGCAAAGCAGTGCACGAAATAAACAAAGCTTGAGCGCCATTCAATTTCATTTTAGATAAAACTTTAAATAAATATTGATCATTTACTTTACCAATTTCAATATCTGAGGATATATCAAAGTATGAGTTTGAGGTTACTATAAATTTATTTTTTTCAAAAAAATAAACAATGTCATTATTTAATTTTTTAGGGTAAGGAGTGAAAACAGCAACTCTTCTTATTTTAAATTTTTTTAGCGCATTGATTGATGATGTGCTTGGCGTTGTTAATTTTGAGTTTGGTTTAGCCTTCAATACTTTTTTTTTAACATAATTATATCCTGCAGCAATTGTTCCAGAAGTACAGGCATACGCTACACAATCAACTTTTTCACCTGGCAGAATATCATTGGTTACCTTGGTAATATTTTTTGACATTTTAACAAGATTTTTTCTTGTCAATGGATTAAAACACTCAATTCGATTAACAAACAAATCAATTTTTTTATTTTTTAATACACTTTGAAAATCTCTCTCAATCATATAATCACTTGCAAGAGCAATTAAACCAATTTTAGGTAACCTGTATTTTTTAAATTTAGGTTTGATTTTGTTAAATTTCATAAAATATAAATATCAATATACATTAGTTATTAACATCTTAAACTTTTTCTCTTAGTAATTTGCGGCTTATTTACTATTGAATTTACTCACTAATAAGATTTAAATTTGGTTTTATAAATTATTAATAATTAGAGGAAAATATGAAAAAATTAATATCCGCAATGTTTATATTAGTATCATGCTTTACAACAAAAGCATTTTCTGATGGGCATGCAATTAAAATGGGGATTATTTTAGGATTTACTGGTCCTATTGAGTCATTAACCCCAGCTATGGCTGCTTCTGCAGAACTAGCGTTCAAAGAAGCTTCAGACTCAGGAAAATTACTAGGTGGAAAATCTATAATGATTGAGAGAGCTGATAGTACATGTGTTGACTCAGCAGCTGCAACAACGGCAGCAGAAGGTTTAGTATCAAATGGTGTTTTAGCTATCATGGGTGCAGATTGTTCTGGTGTAACTGGTGCAATTGCAACTAATGTTGCTGTACCAAATGGAGTAGTTATGATTTCTCCATCTGCAACGTCACCAGGTTTAACAGACCTTAAAGATAAAGGATATTTTTTTAGAACGGCTCCATCAGATGCTAGAGGTGGACAAGTTTTAGCTGATATCACAAAAGACAGAAAAGTGAAAAGTATTGCTGTCACTCATACTAATAATGACTATGGAAAAGGTTTAGCAGATGTATATGTTGCTGCTGTGAAAGCTCACGGCATTAAAGTAACAACTGTTACTGCTCACGAAGAAGGTAAAGGTGATTACGGAGCTGAGGTTGCAACATTGGCATCAGCAGGTGGAGATGCCTTAGCTGTACTTGGATATCTTGATCAAGCAGGTGGAAGTATTATAGAAGGATCATTAGACTCAGGATCTTTTGATACTTTTGTATTATCTGATGGAATGATAGGAGATTCTTTAACTGATAGATTTGGCAAAAATTTGAATAAATCTTTTGGATCTTTACCGGGCTCAACAGGAAAAGGTGCTGGAAAATTTGCTGAAGTAGCAAAAGCAGGTGGAATAGACTCCTCTGGTCCTTATACTGGAGAATCTTACGATGCAGCTGCGTTAATAACTCTTGCGATGCAAGCGGGTGGCAAAGGTGATAGAGCTACAATACAAGCCAATGTAATGGATGTAGCCAATGCACCAGGTAAAAAAATCTACCCAGGTGAGTTGGCAAAAGCACTTGATTTGTTATCTAAGGGAAAAGATGTAAACTATGAAGGTGCAACTGGAGTAGAATTTACAGAAGTTGGTGAGGCTTTTGGGTCTTTTCTAGAAAAAGAAATCAAAGGTGGCAAATTTAAAACCAAGAAACAAAGATAATTAGTAAAATAAAAGCCCTGTACATAATTTTACAGGGCTTTTTTTAAAAAAAGTATTTGTCAGCTAGATACATAAAAATTCCAAAGGCAAAACCTAATAACAAATAATACATTTTAAGTAAACTTATTTATAGCTGAATAAATTTCATTTTTGGTTGTTTCACCAATACTTCTATAAACTTCTTTATTATCTTTGAAGATTAGTATTGTGCTCTGATATTGAACATTAAATAAATTAGAAATTTCTTTATTTGTTACATCAAATGCAAAATATTCTATATTTTCAAAATCAGTTTTAGCTTTATTTAGCACTTTCATTTGACTCGCACATGAATAGCAATATTTAATCCATGAACTAACTATTACAACTTTGCCTTCAGACTGGGCTTTTTTGAACAACTCTTTATCAAAAGTTGTTTTTTTCTCGGAAGCTATTGAATTTATAGGTATTAAAATAATTAATAATATTAAAAATTTTTTTATCATAATTAATTTTTTACAATTTTTTCTGGTAAAATACCCTGCGGTCTATAGCGCATTATGAATAAAAGTCCTATTCCTATAATTAAAAATCTGAAATAAGGAGCACTATTAATCAAATGAACTTTTAAATCATTGGTCTCTGGTAGATGAGCTGTAAATAAATTTATCAAAAATAATGATATCGGAGCTGCCTGAACCCATAAAAACCAAACAACAAATCCACCTAAAATTGCACCAAAATTATTTCCTGTTCCACCAACAATTACCATAACCCAAATCACAAATGTATATCTCATAGGCCTGTAACTACCTGGTGTAAATAATCCATCATTTGTAACCATCATAGCTCCGGCTAAGCCTACTATTGCAGATCCTAATACAAAAATTAATAAGTGTTCCTTAACAATATTTTTCCCCATCGCAGCTGCAGATATCTCGTTATCTCTTATGGCTCTCATCTTTCTACCCCATGGAGAGTAAAGAGCTCTTTGTGTTAAAATTAAAAGTGCAATAACAACAATTAAAAATAAACCTGTAAAACATAACTTTACATAAACTGAAGATGCATCAATAACTAATTGTTTTAATATATCCTGATAATCAGATACAGAGTTTACTAAATTAAGTTTCGAGGAATTAAACTTTTCAACTAAATTAATAAACCATTCTGAATTTTGAAGATCAATTTCATATGGAGCTGGTCTTTTTAATCCAATTACATTTTTTACACCTCTTGACAACCAATCTTCATGTTTAATTATGGAAACTATTATTTCTGCAATTAATAAAGTTGCTATAGCTAAGTAGTCTGCTCTTAACCCTAATGCTATCTTTCCAATAACAAATGCAACTCCAGCAGCAAATAATCCTCCTACTATCCAAGAAAACAACACTGGAAGACCTAAGCCTCCAAGAAAACCTGTCTTTGCTGGATCTATTGCCTCTATAGCCTCTATTGCAGGTGCTGAAATAAATCGTATTAAAATTATTCCAAGAATAATTATACCAGCAATAATTGAATACTTATTCTTTAGTAATTTATATTTTTTTATTATTATTCTAATAGATATAACCATTGAAAAGATTAAAAATAAACAAATTAAAAGATTTAAACCTCCAACACTCCAGGCTTCTGGAACAGGTGCAACCGATACTAAAACAACCGCCAAACCACCTAAAGCTGTATATCCCATTATTCCAAAGTTAATAAGACCAGCATATCCCCACTGAATATTTGCACCTATTGTCATTACAGCTGAAATCAAACAATAATTCAAAATTGATAATGCAATCGACCAAGATTGGAATATACCGACTAAAATGATAAGAATTAGCATTACAGAGTAAGCAGCGATTACATTTGCATAATTTCTCATATTTTTTTTCCTTCAAAAATTCCCGACGGTCTAAAAAGGAGTACAATTACTAAAATTGAGAATGAAATTGCAAATTTATAATCGGTTGATAATAATTGGACTAAAGAGTTAGGCTCTAATGTTTCGGGTAATATGTAACCAAAAAACTTTTTGTAAGCGTAAGTAAGAAATATTTCTGCAAATGCAATAACATAACCGCCTAAAAAAGCCCCATAAGGATTCCCAATTCCACCAACAATGGCAGCGGCAAAAATAGGTAGCATATTATTAAAATAAACAAAGGGTCTGTAGCTTTTATCTAAACCATACAATACCCCACCGATCGTTGCTAAAATTCCAGCAATTATCCAAGTAATTAAAACTACCTTTTTTGGATCTATGCCTGACAGTAAAGCTAAATCTTCATTATCAGAATAGGCTCTCATCGAAGTTCCTGTTTTAGTTTTGTTTAAAAACCAAAACATGATTGAAACAACAACAATTGTAACAACTATTGTAATAATTTGTGTAGATTTGATTGTTAAACCTTCATTTAAACCAGTCATCTGTTTAAATTCGGTCGCTTTTAAAATAAATTTTTCGCCATCAAGAAATCTTCGATCAGATGGGCCTATTATAATTCTTATTATTGCTTGGGTAACAAACATCACTCCCACACTGACCATAGCAAGTTGTACAGGGGGACTTTTTTTAATTCTATAATAACTAAAAACGAATTTATCAATTATAAGCATATAAAAAATCATCATAAAAATTGCAATGGGAATTGTTAATAAAGCAGTAGGTAAAAACCCTAAAGATAAACCAATTGACTGAAAATAGTAAGTTAATAAAACTGCAAACATTGTACCAAAGGACATCATGTCTCCAGTTGCAAAGTTTGCAAATCTTAATATCCCATAAATTAAAGTTACAAATATAGCTCCTAAGGCTAGTTGAGAACCATAAGTTAAAGCAGGAAGTATAGTAAAATTTAAAAGTAAAATTATTGCATTAATATAATCCATTTATACTCCAAGAAATGACCTTCTTACCTCAGGATCATTTAACAAATCTTCACCTGATCCCTCAAATTTATTTTGTCCTGTTACTAAAACATATCCTCTATCTGAAATTGATAGAGCTTGTTTAGCATTCTGCTCTACCATTATGACGGCAACATTTGTTTTTTTTATCTTTATAATGTGTTCAAAAAGCTCATCCATAACAATTGGCGAAACTCCAGCAGTAGGCTCGTCTAGCATAAGCACAGAAGGCTTAATCATTAAAGCCCTCCCAAGAGCAACTTGTTGTCTCTGACCACCAGATAACTCACCGACAATTTGTGATTTCTTTTCTGATAATATTGGAAAAAGTTCGTAAATTTCACTTATTACACTTTGGATATCATCTTCTCTCAAGAAAGCTCCAATTTCTAAATTTTCTTGAACTGTTAATTCTGCAAAAACGTTTTTTGTTTGAGGAACAAAAGATATACCTTTTTTTACTCTATCTTGAGGTGATAATTTGGAAATATCTTCATCATTTATTTTTACATAGCCAGACTTTAATTTTAAAAGCCCCAATAACGATTTCATTGCTGTAGATTTGCCTGCTCCATTTGGGCCAAGAATTGCAACTATTTCACCTCTGTTAACATTTAAGCTACAGGAAGTGATAATATCTGGACCATCTCCGTATCCAGCTGTCATTTTGTTTCCTTCAAAAAATGCCATATTTAAAATTAATTATTTTTATTTGATCTTCCTAGGTAGCTTTCAATTACTAGTTCATTATTTTTTACTTCTTCAGGTGTTCCTTGAAATAATACTGAGCCCTCTGATAAAACAATTACTGGATTACACATTCTGCTAATAAAATCCATATCGTGTTCAATCATACAAAAAGTGTAACCTTTTTCTTTATTTAATCTTAGAATTGCAGTTCCTAAATCTTTAAGTAATGTTCTGTTAACACCAGCACCAACTTCGTCTAAAAGAACAAGTTTTGACTCAACCATCATAGTTCTACCAAGTTCTAAAAGTTTTTTTTGACCACCAGATAAGTTTCCAGCTAGCTCATTAGCCAAGTGTTTTAAATTTAAAAATTCGATTACCTCATATGCCTTATTTCTAATTTCATCTTCCTCAGATTTAAATTTTTTTCTTAAAAATAGTGCATTTATTAAATTTTCTCCTGATTGATTTGATGGAACCATCATTAGATTTTCAAGTACTGTAAGGTTAGTAAATTCATGAGCAATCTGGAAGGTTCTCAAAATTCCCATTGAAAATAACTCATGTGATGGAAGTCCAGTTATATTTTTATTATTAAACATTACCTTACCCTTAGATGATTCCAAGTTTCCAGCAATTAAATTAAACAAAGTCGACTTACCAGAACCATTTGGGCCAATAATACCTGTGATGGTCCCTTTTTTTACTTTGAGTGAACAATCTGAAACTGCTGCTAATCCTCCAAAATATTTTGATAAATTATAAATCTCTAAAATATTTTCAGACATTAATTATTTATTTAGTCTTTTGTTGATACTATTTAAAGTATTAATTATAGATTTATATACCTTTTTTTTAGTCATTTCTTTTAAACCCTGTTCGTTTAGCCCTTTAGGTGTTTGAGATTCTTTTACTAACATTTTTAAATCTTTATGAGAATTTACGGCTGCATCTTTTGAAAGTGCTAAAAATAATGAAGTTACATATTTTTGTGCATCAGATTTTCTTATACCGCTTTTTGTTAACCATATACTTATAGTTTTTAACATTTCATAATATGAAGCCATCATTCCTGAAATTGACCAGAAATTAATTGATAATTTTTCATTCTTAATTTCAATTGATTTTCCTAATTGATCAAAGAATTTTCTTACTTTTTTGTTTGGTGGGAATAATGGTACTGGCCCTTCTCTTAAAGAGATTGGTGGTAATGGAATTGCTCTAACAATTTTTGCTTTAACCCTAATATCATTTTTTAAATCTTTTAAATTTATTGATGATATGAAACTAATTATAGTTTGTTCTGGTCTAAAATTTAATTTTTTTATTATCTTTTTACCAACCTCTGGTGTTATAGATAAAAAAACCCAATTACTCTTATCAACAATTTCTTGATTTTTTTTTAATATAAAGACTTTTTTATTATTTTTTTTTAATCTACTAGATATTTTTCTGTTTCTCTCAGATATTAAAATCTTATTGTAATTGATATTTGATTTACAAATTCCTTTAATGACTGAAGACGCTATTTTTCCGGTACCGATAAAGCCAAGTATCATTTTTAAGATAATAAATATATTAAAATTTCAATCTATAAAAAAAAAGACCGATACCTTATAAAGGTATCGGTCTTTAATATTTTAAAATATATTTTTATAATTTATTAGCCACCAAATGTGTAAGTTAGAGCAATTTTACCGTTTAAACCCTCTAAGTTACTAGCATCAACTTGGTTTCTACCACCGTTCGCAACAGTAGCTCCAGATGCTGAAACACCGTTACTTGTAGATACATCATCAAGTGACATATAGCTTCCTTCAACCCTCAGTGCTACACCTGCGTCTCCTAATGGTCTGCTGTAACCAATACCTGCTATTGTACCTTCAGTGCCTACGTTAGCATAAGTTGATCCAGATGCCATTGTCTCTTTAATGTCTAGATTAACATCTACATAACCATATTTTAGGTACATACCACCTGGTAGATTAAATTTTAAATATGCAATATTTAAATCGTTAAAATCTACAGATACTGTTGTAGTTCCTGCTGTAGAGTTTCCATCAGCTTGAACTGTTCTTCTGTTTTCAGGAGTTGAAATTGGGTCTGGAGAATGTTCAAAACCTAATGAAACAAACTCACCCATATTTAATTCACCGAAAATTGATTGATGATCCTCTGTAAATACACCCGACTCTTTGTTAACGGTTCTAATTACATTAGACTCGTCCCTGTTTGTCTCTTTTGCTGAAGCACCGTAAACTGCACTGTTCAAAGCAACACCACCGGTCACTGATACTGAGTCTAAGCCAAGGTCCATAGCTTTTACAGGAAAAGATACAAGAGCAACCATCGATATAATAGTTAATATTCTTCTCATTGTTGTTATCCTTATATTAATATTAATTTTTAATTAAAAATTATGTTTTAATATCATTAAATCGTGCTTTATCTCCATATAAAAATTGGCTTAAATCAATAAAAACAAATACCGTGTTATAATTGCAACAATAAAAATATTGATAATTGTGGTTAATTTAACTTTTAAACTTTAAGTTGAGTTTGTTACTTTTTTATGAAGAAGATAGTCCTAGAAACCGGGAGCTAAAAAATGGCTAAATAGGACTATCAAATTATTTATATCACAAATAGAATCATTTTGCATCAAAATTTTATATGAAAAAAAGCCCCAGACCAGAGACAAAAACCAGGAATCCAGAGCCAAATATTAGATCTAAGGATTGGATAATATGGGCGGCCTGGGCTGATAGGATAACTTTTGAAGAAATAAGAGATAAAACAGGATACTCAGAAAATGATGTAATTAAGTTAATGAGAAATTCTCTAAAACCATCTTCATTCAAACTATGGAGAAAAAGGGCAAAATGTCAAAGCATTAAACACAGAAAAAAATTTGAAATTTCAAGGAAACTCATAAAAAAAAAAGTTAATAAATTCGAATATTAATTTTGGAATTTTATAAAAAGTGCTTATATCTATTTTATGAAAAAAATTTTAATGTATTCAGGTCCAATGTGCAATTTTTGCGAAGCTGCAAAAAGGTTATTAAACAGAAATAATCTTAAATATAACATTATAGATATTTCGGAGGGAGCAGATATAAGAGATGAAATGATAAAAAAATCAAATGGGAAAAGAACTATTCCACAAATTTTTTTTGATGATTATCATGTTGGCGGCTACGTTGAATTAAGGGAATTAGAAAAAAACGGAACATTAAAAGGCTTACTTGAGTAGTCTACTTTGGTTTAAAAACTAAACATACTCCATTATTACAATATCTTTTTCCAGTGGGTTTTGGTCCATCATCAAAAATATGACCGTGGTGCCCTCCACATTTTTTGCAATGATATTCTACTCTGGCATATCCAATATGGTAATCAGTTTTAGTTTCAAAAACATCTGGTAAGGCTTCGAAAAATGATGGCCAACCAGAGCCACTTTCATATTTTCTTGAAGACTCGAACAATTTAGTATCGCAATTCACACAATGATAACTTCCATTTCTTTTTTCATGGTTCAACTCACTAGATCCAGCTCTCTCTGTTCCTTCTTCAAAAAGAATTAACTTTTGCTCTGCAGATAGGTTTTTATTTTTTTCTTTCATTAAATAATTTTTTTATTCACCGTTAAGCAAATCTAAGAGAGCTGTATGGTTTTAAATCTAGATTGGTATTTTCTTCTGCTATCATGTTGGAAATTATCTTTCCAGATATTGCTCCTAATGTCCAACCTAAATGGTGGTGCCCGAAACAATAATAAACACTATTATAATTTTTTGATGGTCCTATAATTGGAAGGAAGTCAGGCAAAGTTGGTCTAAAACCTAACCACTCATCTTTATGTTCTGGTAATCCATCAAGCATTTCTTTAGCATTTAAAATTAAATTTTTAATTCTGTTTTTTGATAAAGGGTTTTTTAAACCTCCAAACTCTACCGTTCCTACCACCCTTAAACCCTGCTCCATTGGTGTCATTCCAAAACCCCTATTAGAATATACTATAGGTCGTGATATTAGATAATCAAAACCCTTAAAGTGAATATGATACCCTCTTTCAGTATCCAATGGGATATTTTCATGGAGCTTATCCGTTAATTTTTTTGAAAATGCCCCACAAGCTATTACGATTTTATCAAATATAAATCTTTGGGTTTCAGATCTTAAAACTGGTTTATTTTCATCAAAGTCAAGATTATTAATATTTGTTTTTAAAAATTTACCGCCTTTATTTATAAAATTTTCAAAGAGTTTTACTAATATTTTTTTTGGATTTCTTGCATGTCTTGCATAATCATAAAAAACACCGCCATGGTAAAAATGTTTTAAATTTGGTTCTAAATCGTGAATATCTTTTTTTGATAACACTTGTTGTTTAACACCCAAATCATTTCTAATTTTAATCTCTAGTTCTCTGCTTTTTAAATTTTGATTGTTCCAAACATATAAAATGCCGTTATTTTCTATTAAGTTATCTATATTTATATCTTCGAAAAGCTCATCAAATGCTGGCAATGCTAAATCCAAAATTTGATGCATATACTTTGCGGTATGCATCATTTTATTTTCTGAGCAATTTTTTAAAAACTTAAAAAACCAAGGCAGCATTTTTGGCACATAATTCCATTTAAGTGCTAAAGGTCCTCTGGAACTTATTAACATTGATGGAATATCTGTGACAACATCTGGTCTATTTAAAGGTACAGATGCGTATGGTGAAAAATGTCCTGCATTCCCGTAGGACGCAGCGTTACCTGGCTCATCTCTATCAAACAAAATAACTTCAAAACCTTTTTTTTGCAGAAATAGTGCGTTACAAACACCTTGAATACCCGCTCCGACAATACCAATTTTTAATTTTGACATAGCTTATATTACAAAATTTATTGCAAAAAATTAGGGTGACAAAATATCTTAAGTAATTTTTATTAACCTTGGTTTTTGTTTATTGAGTATTTTTAAGCTATGAAATCTTATTTGAAAGATGATTACGATATTTGTTCCCTGCTATAAATTTTGCTGCTCATAACTATACCAAATCCTATCATCGTAGCTAACATTGATGATCCTCCATAGGACATTATTGGTAGTGGGGATCCCACAATAGGTAGCAATCCTAAAACCATCGACATATTAACAGCAATATATAGAAATATTGCTGAGCCAAATCCATAACAGAATATCTTTGAAAAAAAACTTCTCGATAATGAGCCAATTCGTATAACTCGGAATATTAATATTGCATATAAGATTAACAATATTAAAGAACCTAGAAAACCAAATTCTTCAGAATAAAGTGTAAAAATAAAATCTGTATGTTTCTCAGGTAAAAATTCTAAATATCCTTGGGTACCTTTTAAAAAACCTTTTCCTGTTAATCCACCTGATCCAACGGCAATTTTAGATTGTATAATTTGATAACCAGCTCCTAATGGATCTTTATCTGGGTCAAAAAAAGTTAAAATTCTTAATTTCTGATAAGGTTTTAAAAATGAAATTATAAATGGTGCTGAAATAATAAACAAAATAAATGAATAAAAGAAATATTTTATATTAACACCAGATAACCATAAAACAATTATCCCGCTTAAAGCTATTAGTATAGATGTACCGAGATCTGGTTGGGATATAACTAAAAATGTTGGAAGAATTAATACAATTATTGGAACTAATATATTTGTTATTTTACTTACATTCTGTATCTGTGCTCTATGATAATATTTTGCAAAACAAGCAATAATTGCTATTTTCATAAGTTCTGACGGTTGCAAATTTATAAAATATAAATTGATCCATCTTTGTGATCCTGATGCTGTTATTCCATAAAATGAAGCCCAAACCAATAACAATAAAGTAACAAAGTAAAATATGTAAGAAAGATTATGCCAAATTCTAATATTAATAAACGAAATTATAATCATCATAGTAAAAAAAATACAGAATCTTAAAGTATGATTTTTAGTATGATAAAGAATTTCTCCACCGTCCGTAGAATACATCGAAAGAATTCCAATTATTCCGATTAACATTATACATGTTAGCAATGTGTAGTCAAAAGATCTTAATTTTTGAAAAAAAGTTAATTGATTAGTAAATGTAATGCTATCTTTCATTTTTAGATTAATGTTGTCTTTTTGTTTATTCGTTCTTGATGTCTATCAATTACAGCCTTCATCAATTTTTTTGCCAGTGGTGCAGCTGCTTTACTTCCTGATCCTCCATGTTCAACTAGTATACTCATTGCATACCTTGGATTTTTGTATGGACCGAAAGCAATAAACCATGCATGATCTCTATTCCTGTAAGGAATTTGAGATATGTCTAAATCTAACTCTCTCTCTTCCTCTGTTATTCTTTTTACCTGAGAAGTTCCAGTTTTTCCTGCAAACTGATATTTTGGATCTTCAATTCTTGATGAATATGCAGTGCCGTATATTTCATTTGTAGATTTAAACATTGCATCTAAAACAAATTTTACATTTTCAGGGTTTCTGTATAAGGGTTCATATTCTTTTATTCCTGGTTTTAAAAATTCTTCAGTAGCTTTAATTAATGCGTTATCCTTTTTTTTTGCATCTAGCTCATTTTCTCTCATTATTTGTCTAATTTTTTCGTAAGAGTTTTGATTTTCGTCTACTCTAAGTTTAGGATAAATTTTATAACCACCATTAGCGAGTTGAGCAGTCATTAAACACAATTGTAATGGATTTGTTTGAATATATCCCTGACCTATACCAGTTATAAAAGTTTCGCCTAAATACCAATTTTGACCAAGGTTTTCTTTTTTCCATTTTGTAGATGGAACAATTCCTTTTTTCTCATTTAAAAAATATTGGCCAAGAACCTGTTTACCTAAACCAAATTTTTCTGCAGTTAAATTTAGTCTATCAACTCCAAGTAATCTTGCTAATTCATAAAAGTAAATATCACAAGATTGTTTAATAGCATTTTTTAAACTCATAACACCATGTCCCTTTTTTTTCCAACAATGGTATTTTTGATCGTACATCTCAACTTTTCCTCTACACTCAACTCTCATATTTGCTCTAATTACATCGTTTTCAAGTGCTGAGAGCGCAACTATTGGTTTGATAGTTGAGCCAGGTGAATAAAGGCCAGATAAAGTTTTATTTACAAGCGGCTTTAAAGGATCCTTTTTAATTTGGTTCCATAAATTATTATCTATTCCATATAAAAATAAATTTGGATCAAATGATGGCGACGAATTCATTGCAATAATTTCACCAGTGTAAATATCCATTATACTTATAGAGCCAGCTTTATCTCTTAATAGTTCTGATGTAAGTTTTTGTATTTCAGTATCTATAGTTAAATTTATTGTTTTACCTTTATTTCCCTCTTTAAAATCAATTTGATTAATTCTTTTTCCGAAAGCATTAACCTCGTACCTCTGTACTCCATTAGTGCCAATTAATTCTTTTTCGAAATTTTTTTCTAAACCAGACTTACCAACTCTTAATCCAGGCACATTTCTATCTTTTATTATTTCATTATTTAAAATATCTTTACTACTAGCTTGAGAAACATAGCCTAATACATGTGTATAGACTTCCCCAAACGGGTAACTTCTACCTACTGATATGACCGGCTTTGCGCCAGGCAATTCATGAAGATGAAAATTTATTTTTGAAAATTGACCCCATGATAAATTTTCAGAAACTACTAAAGTCTCCCAAGGTTTTTGAGAATTTTTTTGTTTAACTAATTTTGATAATTTTTCGTTATCAAAATTTAGTATATCTTTTAATCTAACTATTAACCTTCTAAAATCTTCCACTTGCTCAGGGACTACATGTAATTGGTAAACCTTTAAATTTCCTGCTATTGTTTTTCCAAAATAATCTTTAAATTCACCACGAACTGGTGGTAATCTAGTTTCTCTTAATCTATTTTTATCAGATAAAGTTAAATACTTTTTATTTTCGCTAATTTGCAGTGAGAAAAGTCTTCCAACAATTCCTAGGAATACAACTGCTTTTGCAGCAGAAAAAATAAACATTCTTCTATTAACAGTTTTTAATTTGTTAAATCCTAAACTTCGGTCATCATTAATCATTTTTTACTCTTTTAAATACACTCTTATAATAAAATTCAAAAACATGATAAAATATATAATAAAATAGAAACGTAAAAAATATGTTACCAGTCAAATCATAATAATTTACATCAACATTAAATATAGAGATTAATAGAAAATAGTTAATCGAAGTTGCTGCTAGGATAGTTAATAGGAAAAATAACCAGTCATTGATTATATTTGGTCTTAAAGTTATATTTCTTAAATATGCCGCAAATCCACAAATAATTAAGTAGGTAAGACCGCTTAAACCAATAGGATAACCAATAACTACATCATTGAATAGTCCAGCAATAAAAATAAAACCATACCCTAAACTCTCGCTTTTTTTTAAACTCCAATAATAAATTAAAATAAAAGGGAAATTAAATGAAAAATATTTATAATTTAAATAATTAAAATCAAATTCATTCAAAACAGAAATAAAAAGCAATAATAGTGGTGCAGACTCTAAAATGTTGTTAAAAATTGTTTTTTTACTTTCAACACTCATTAATAATTCTCCTGTTTTTCAAATGAAACTAACTTTACAAAGGTTAATTGGCTTAAGTCTGAGAAAAACTCAATTTTGTCTTCATCTATAAATTCTCCTATTGGAATTCCAGATTTAAAAACTCCTCCCGCTCCAGAAGTATAAATTAATTTTTTTTGTGAAAAATTGTATTCTTTTTCAAAGTGTTGAATTTTACCGAAATTTTTACCTGTTCCAGTCATAATTGACTGTATATCTCCAGGCTCAAGGATAACTGGTATTTTGCTGTTTAAATCAGATATCAATAACACTCTTGAAGTTGCGTAATTTACTTCAACTATTTTACCAATCAAATAGGGACCATCCAAAACAGCCATACCTATTTTTAAATTATCTTTGCTACCTTTATTAACTATAAGAGATTTTAAAAAAGGTGAATTTTTATCTAATAAAACTTTAGCAACAAGTTCATCTGAATTAATTATATATTCATCAATTAGTTTTCTTAATCTTTCGTTTTCAGATTGAAGATAGTTTAAATTGTAGTTTTTTCCCTTAAGTAATTTTAATTCATCTTGAAGGTTGTTATATTGGTCATATAATTTTAAATGTTTGTTTACAGCTACAAATGAGTTATTTATTTGTTTTTCAGGTAAAGATACAATGAAAGATATTCGATAAACAACTTCATTTAAACCTGATTTTAAATAATTTATTGGAGTGAAATTAATTCTGCTCAGAAAAATCAAAATAATACAAAAACAAATTAGCACAATTAAAGAGAATCTCTGTTGATTCCCTTTTTTTAAAAAAACTGAACGAATAGCTATTATAAAATCATCTCTACTCGTAGCCATAATATTAATTACTCAGATAATACGGTTGAAAAAATCTCCTCTTGATCCAATGCTTTTCCTGTACCAACAGCAACACATGCTAATGGGTCTTCTGCTATGTGGACAGGTAATCCAGTTTCTTTTGCAAATCTTTTATCAATATTTTTTAGTAAAGCTCCGCCACCTGTAAGTGTTAATCCCATATCAACTAAATCAGCAGATAATTCTGGAGGTGTGTTTTCAAGTGCATCTTTAATTCCATTAATCATTTCTTTTAAAATTGGATTTAAAGCTTCAGAAGTATCACGCTCTGTTATGTTTACTTCTTTTGGTGTGCCTGATCTTATATCTCTTCCTTTAACTGCATATTTATTCTCATTTGTTGGAATAGCTGTACCTACCTCTTTTTTAATTTTTTCAGCTGAACTATCTCCAATCATCAAATTATATTCTTTTCTCATATAATTTGCTAAAGAATGATCCATAGCATCACCTGCCACTCTTAGGGAATTTGAGTAAACTACACCACCTAAAGACATCACCGCAATTTCAGTCGTGCCACCTCCTATGTCAACTACCATTGAGCCAGTTGCCTCAGAAATGGGTAATCCGGCTCCGATTGCAGCAGCAATAGGTTCTTCAATTAATTGAACACGTCTTGCTCCAGCTGCTAAAGCACTATCTTGAATAGCTTTTCTCTCAACAGGTGTTGAACCCGTTGGAACACAGATTAAAATTCTAGGATTTGCAAATGTGCTTCTTTTATGAACTTTTTTTATAAAATGTTTAATCATTTCTTCCGTAACTATGAAGTCAGCTATCACGCCATCTCTTAAAGGTCTTATTGCGCTTATATTTCCAGGCGTTCTTCCCAACATTGTTTTAGCTTCATCACCAACTGCCAAAACAGATTTCTTACCCTTATTGTCAACTACTGCCACTACCGAAGGTTCATTTAAGACAACACCTTGTCCTTTTAGAACGACAAGTGTGTTAGCTGTGCCAAGATCGATAGCCATATCTTGGGACCATATTTTTGTTATTTTGTCAAACATACCCATATTATATACCCCTTACCTTTTGATGTTTTATTTGTTGTGATGGAGCTTTTTTCTCCCTTTTAATTAACATTTTATTTAAAGCAGCCAAATAAGCATTTGCTGAAGCTACTAATGTATCAGTGTCGGCTGATTGTCCAACTGTAGTTCTATCATTCTCCTCAATTTTTACACTTACCGTTGCTTGTGCATCTGTGCCTTCGGTGACAGCGTGAACTTGATAAAGTAACAATTTCATATCATGAGGATATAATTCTTTTATACACTTAAATGTAGCATCAACAGGACCATCTCCTGTTTGTGTTGTACTTTTAATTTCACCAAAAACATCAAGAGTCATTTCAGCTTTTTGTGGTTCTCCGGTTCCAGCAAAAACTTTAAGTGATTTCAAATTAATAGCGTTTAATTTATTATCAAAAATTAAACTCTCATCTACTAAAGCTACTATGTCTTCATCATAAATATGTTTTTTTTTATCAGCTAATATTTTAAATTTACCAAATGCATTTTGAATTACATCGTCAGTCACATCGGTATAACCTAAATCATTTAATTTATCTTTAAATGCATGTCTTCCGGAATGTTTACCCATCACTAATGAGGTTTTTTTAACACCAACACTCTCTGGTGTCATAATTTCATAAGTTTCTCTATTTTTTAACATCCCATCTTGATGTATTCCTGACTCATGAGCAAAAGCATTTTTTCCGACTATTGCTTTGTTGAACTGAACAGGAAAGCCTGTGGCGTTAGACACGATTTTAGAGGCTTTGCTAATAAGTTCTGTTTTTATTCCAGTCTCGTAAGGCATTAAATCATTTCTTGTTTTAATTGCCATCACTATTTCTTCTAGTGCAGCATTTCCAGCTCTTTCACCAATTCCATTAATAGTGCATTCTATTTGTCTAACACCTGCAGATAAACCAGCAAGAGCATTTGCGACAGCTAAACCTAAATCATTATGACAATGAGCAGATATTATAGCCTTATCAATGTTTGGGACTTTATTTTTAATATGATTAATTGTTTTAGCAAACTCTTCTGGAATTGAATAACCTACTGTATCAGGAATGTTAACAGTTGTTGCTCCACACTTTATTGCTAGTTCAATAGTTTTACACATAAAGTCTAAGTCTGTTCTTGTACCATCTTCACACGACCACTCTACATCATCGGTAAATTTTCTGGCATATGTTACACTTTCTTTAATCGCATCTAAAACCTGATCTTTTGTCATATCTAATTTATGCTTCATGTGAACAGGGCTGGTAGAAATAAAAGTATGTATTCTAAATCTGCTTGCGTATTGTAATGACTCGTGGCATGCATCTATATCTTTTTTTAATGCCCTAGATAAACCGCAAGGGATTGAATTTTTTACAATTTTGCTTATTGCAGAAACTGCTTCAAAATCTCCAGGTGAAGATATTGGAAATCCTGCCTCAATAATATCAATACCCATTTCATCAAATACTCTAGAAATTTGAATTTTTTCTTCAACACTCATAGATGCTCCAGGAGATTGCTCTCCATCTCTCATAGTGGTGTCAAATATGTAAACTTTTTCTTTTGTCATTTTAATTTTTATAGCTAGAGGAATATACATCCTCTAGTATAGATTGCAAAAAAAAATATTATTTAGACTAAAGTTTATGCCTAGTTTTTATCGCTATCGACTAATTTTTTCTTAGATATCCAAGGCATCATAGCTCTTAAATTTGCTCCAACTTTTTCTACTGGATGTTCAGCTAACTTTTCCCTAATTTTAAGAAAATTCTTCTGCCCATTTTTACACTCATTCATCCATTCCTTTGTGAATTTTCCAGATTGTATATCAGCTAGAACTTCTTTCATTCTTTTTTTAGTTTCCTCTTTGTTTATTATTCTTGGACCTGACATATATTCACCGTACTCAGCTGTATTTGAGATTGAGTAATTCATATTTGCAATTCCACCTTCATAAATCAAATCTACTATTAATTTTACTTCATGGACAGTTTCAAAATATGCCATTTCAGGTTCATAACCAGCTTCAACTAAAGTTTCATAACCATTTTTAATTAATTCTACTAGACCACCGCATAACACCGTTTGCTCTCCAAACAGATCGGTCTCGACTTCGTCTTTAAATGTTGTTTCAATAATACCTGATCTTCCTCCACCTATAGCTGAAGCATAAGACATTGCAATATCTCTTGCTTTACCTGAGCCATTTTGATGAACAGCAAATAAACAAGGAACACCCCCACCTTTTTCAAATTCACTTCTGACTAAATGTCCGGGCCCTTTCGGTGCAACCATAAAAACATCGAGATCTTTTCTAGCTTTAATTAAATCGTAGTGAATATTTAAGCCATGAGCAAATGCTATAGATGTTCCCTCTTTAACTCTTTGTTCAATATGATTTTTGTAAATTGTTGCTTGTAATTCATCTGGTGTTAAAACCATAACAACATCCGCCCAAGCAGCTGCATCTGATAAGTTCATAACTTTTAATCCTTTTGACTCTGCTTTGTCTTTACTTGAGGATCCATCTCTTAAAGCAACCACTACCTCTTTTACTCCACTATCTTTTAGATTAAGTGCGTGTGCGTGACCTTGACTTCCATATCCAAAAATTGCAATTTTTTTATCTTTTATTAAATTAGGGTTTGTATCTTTTTCATAAAACATTTTCATAATTTTCTCCTATTATTTAAATACCTCAGATCCTCTTGTCATCGCTACTGCTCCTGTACGTGATATGCTAATTAAACCATATTTTTTTAAGCTTGTTGACATTTTATCAATTTCTCTTCTAAGCGCAGTCACTTGTAATACACAAGATTTATTTGTTTCATCCAATATTACAGGATTGAACTTTTTACAAGCATTAATTGCTATTTTTAATTTCTTATTGTTTGTGACAAATTTAAAGAGTGCCATTTCTTTAAATATAACTTTTTTATCATCTCTTTTGAAACTTGCTACTTTATGAACTGGTACAAGTTTTTTTAACTGCAATTTTATTTGATCAATTACTTCTGGGGTTCCAGTTGTAACTATTGTTACTCTGGAAATATTTAACTTAGAGTCTACTTCTGCTACTGCTAGTGACTCTATATTATATCCTCTTCCAGAAAAAAGACCTACCACTCTAGCAAGAACTCCAGCTTCATTATCAACCCATACCACGATAATATGAGTATCTAATTTACCTTTTTTACCCGCAACACTATAGGCTGATTTTGATTTAGGCATTAAACTAATGCTTTTCCTTTACCTGTAATTTTATTATCTTTTTCATCCTCAGGGCCTAAAATCATCTGATTATGAGGTTTTCCTGACGGTATCATAGGAAAGCAATTTTCCTGTTTATCAACTAAACAATCAAATATTACTGGCCTATCTGTATTTAACATTTCAATAATTTTATCATCTAATTCATCTGGTGTTCTTGCTCTTATTCCAACACATCCATAAGCCTCTGCTAACTTAACAAAATCTGGCAATGCAGCTGTATAACTTTCTGAATAATTTTTATCGTGTAATAATTCTTGCCACTGACGCACCATTCCCATGTATTCATTATTCAAAATAAATATTTTTATGGGTAGACCATATTGAACAGCGGTCGACATCTCCTGCATCGTCATGAGTACTGAAGCCTCTCCAGCAATATCAATTACTAGTTTATTCGGATGAGCAATTTGAACTCCAACCGCTGCTGGCAATCCATACCCCATAGTGCCTAAACCACCAGAAGTCATCCATCTATTTGGTTTATCAAATTTATAATGTTGTGCAGCCCACATTTGATGTTGACCAACCTCGGTAGTTATATAAGTATCCTTATTTTTTGTAAGCTCATATAATCTCTCTATTGCGTATTGTGGCTTAATTGAACTGTCGCTATTAATATAATTTAAGGACTTTTTTTGTCTCCATTTGTTAATTTTTTCCCACCATTTAGATGTATTATGATTATTTGATTTAACAAAATTTGGTTTCTTTTTTTTTATTGTTTTAATTATAGATGTTAAAACTAGTTTAACATCCCCAACCAAAGGTAAATCAACCTTTACATTCTTATTTATAGACGAAGGATCAATATCAATATGAACTTTTTTTGAATTTGGCGAAAACTCATCTAATTTACCAGTTATTCTATCATCAAACCTAGCACCGATATTAATCATAAGATCACAGTCATGCATTGCATTATTTGCCTCATAAGTTCCATGCATTCCAAGCATTCCTAAAAATTGCTCGTCATCTCCTGGATAACACCCAAGACCTTGCAATGTAGAGGTAATTGGAAAACCAGTTAATCTAACTAATTCTTTAAGAAGTTCACTTGCTTTAGGTCCAGAATTTATTACACCTCCACCAGTATAAAATATTGGTTTTTTTGATTTACTCATTAAGTCTACAAGTTTATCAATCTCACTTTGATTGAAATATGAATAACTTTTACCATTTGTATTTTTTGACTTTTTAAATGGTGCATATTTGATTTTTTGAAACTGAATATCTTTAGGTATGTCTACTAAAACAGGGCCAGGTCTACCTGTTGTTGCGACTTCAAATGCTTTATGAATAGTTTTTTGCAAATCTTTAATATCTTTAACTAACCAATTATGTTTGGTGCAAGGTCTTGTTATTCCTGTTGTATCACATTCTTGAAAAGCATCTGTTCCAATTAAATGAGTTGGCACTTGTCCAGATATACATACAAGTGGTATTGAGTCCATATAAGCATCGGTTAAAGCTGTAACAGCATTAGTTGCTCCAGGCCCTGAAGTTACTAAAACGATGCCGGGTTTACCGGACGATCTGGCGTAACCTTCAGCTGCATGACCAGCTCCTTGCTCATGTCTTACTAAAATATGTTTGATACTATTAAAATTTTTTAACTCGTCGTATATCGGTAATACTGCTCCTCCGGGGTAGCCAAAAATAAAATCTACATCTTGGTCTTGTAGACATTTAAATACGATTTCAGCACCTGTATATAATTTTGACATTTTACCAATCTAGCTGAAGTTGTGCTTGTTGGTCAAGTTTAACAGGCTAGTATTTAAATTTTTTTATATAATTTTTTGTCTCAATCTCAGATAGTCGAGTCCAATCCGACATGTGACCTCTGGCCCAGGTAGCTTGCCTCTTCGCATATTGTCTTGTTTTTATTGATATTTTTTCTTTTAGCTCTATCAATCCATATTTTTTTGCTAGATATTCATTAGTTTCGAAAATACCAATTATTTTATTGGAGCTTAGGTTTTTTTTGATTTTAAGCTTATTAAAATTTATCACTTCTTTAATTGAACGATTTCCAATAATTTTTTGGCATCTGGCTTTAATTTTTTTTAAAATCTCTTCCCTAGGGATATCTAAATATATTTTAATAAATTGATCTTTTTCATAGTTACTTTTAGTTTTTTTAAACCAATCAAATAATGAAACACCTGAAAATTTTTTTACTTCGAATGCTCTTATTGATCTTTGTATATCCTCTGGATCTATACGGTTTTTGCATTTTGGATCTAATTTTAAAAGTTCCTTGAAAAATTTTTTTTGACCAATTTTATTTTGATGGTTAATTATTCCTTTTCTAATTTTTTCTGGAACCTGAGGAATTCTTGCTAAACCGTCTGTTAGAGATTTAAAATATAACCCTGTTCCACCAACTACAATAGGTATTTTTTTTCTATCTAATATATTTTTTATACTTTTATTTGTTAATTTTAGCCAATGACCTGCTGAAAATGTTTTTTTGACTGAATGAAATCCGTATAAATGATGCTTAATTTTATTAGTTAATTTTTTATTAGGTCTTGTATTAAGAATTTTAATCTCTTTATAAATTTGCATGCTATCAGCATTAATAATTTCACCATTAATTTTTTTCGCTAATCTAACAGCAAATTGTGATTTTCCTGATGCAGTTGGGCCAGAGATTAAAATTATTTTGGACATCCTGTCCTCTCATTAATCCAATTGAACACCAATATATCGTTTTTGATTATTATTATTAATTATCGCAATAAGTATATTTTTTTCAGTTTTTCTTTGAGCAATTTTGACCTGATTTTCTAAGTCTCCAATTGTTTTTATTTTCTTTTTTTGTGCCTCAACAATTATATTGTTAATTTCCAAATAATCAGCTGGACTATCTTGGTCTATTTCAACTATTACTACTCCAGTTGTATTTAAAGATAGGTTTCTTTGTTCAATATCCTCTTTCGTTAATAATCTCACTTTTAACTTTAATCCCTCTATATAGGATATTCTAGGAGGTTTTGGTTTCGTTTCCTGGGCTCTAAAATCATCTGAAGTTTCTAATCTTCCAAGAATAATTTCTTTTGTTAATTCTTTATTATTTCTCCAAATTTTTACTTTTACTTTTTTACCAACTGGTGTTTCTGCTACAATTAATGGTAACTCTTTCATCTCATTAATCATTTTTCCATCAAATTCCAAAATTACATCTCCATCTTTTATCCCTCCTTTATCTGATGGGCTTCCTTTTGCTACACTGGCAACTAACGCACCTCTAGGTTTATTCAACTTTAAACTTTTAGAAATTTCTTCTGTTACTATTTGAATTCTTACTCCTAACCAACCACGTTTTGTTTCCCCGAACTCAATAAGTTGGTCTATAACCTTTTGTGCACTATTTGATGGGATAGCAAAACCAATTCCTATTGATCCAGACTGTCCTAAAATAGCAGTATTAATTCCTATTACATCTCCGTCTAAATTAAATAAAGGACCTCCGGAATTTCCTTGATTAATCGATGCATCAGTTTGAATATAATCTTCATACCTCGACAAACCTATACTTCTATTTCTTGCAGAGACGATTCCAGCTGTGACAGTTCCACCTAATCCAAATGGATTTCCTATTGCTATGACCCAATCTCCAATTCTTGCTTTATCAGAGTCGCCAAAATTAACTGGTATAAACTTATCCTCTGTATCAATTTTTAATACAGCAATATCTGAAAGTGGATCTGCTCCAATTATTGAAGCTTTATAGTCTTTATCACCGTTGACTTTTATATAAATGTCGTCTGCACCTTTTATTACATGATTATTAGTAATCACTATACCGCTCTCATCAATTATAAATCCTGAGCCTAAGGCACTTGTTTGTCTCTCTTGCGGTGCACCTTCAAACATATCTTTAAATGGAGATCCTGGAGGAAATTGAAAAGGAAAAGGATTTGATTTAGTAGTAATTGTGGTTGTAGTTGAAATATTAACAACTGAAGGCATCAGTTTTTCTGCCAAATCTGCAAAAGATCCTGGTATATCTTTTGAAAATCCATAAGAAAAAACTCCAAAAGAAAAAATAACTACGAAAAAAATTCTATTAATATATTTCATAAGTTTCAACTTTTAACTAACCAAACTATTAAAAACCCAATTGCTAAAAATATCAATCCTCCAGCTCTTAATTGACTATCTTTAATCTCATTAAGTTTTAATAACATATTTTTCATTTTTGATGGAAATAAGGCGTATAAAAACCCCTCTATAAATAAGAACAGACCAAAAGCTATGATCAATTCATTCATAAGTAAATTTTATTGAGATTGAGTTTGAGCCTTTATATTTCCAAAAAATTTGAAAAATTCACTATCAGGCGACAATATTAATGAAGTCTCACCACCAATTAAAGCTGTCTCATACGCTTGCATAGCTCTATAAAAAGCAAAAAATTCAGGGTCTTGACCAAAAGCATCAGCAAAAATTTTATTTCTTTGACCGTCACCTTCACCTTTTAAAATTTGTGATTGTTTTTCTGCATCCGCGAGTATAACTGTTACTTCCTTGTCTGCAGTGGATGTAATTGTAATTGCCATTTCAGCTCCTTTTGCTCTAAATTCTTTAGCTTCTCTTTCCCTCTCAGTCTGCATCCTACGATAAATAGCATCGCTATTTGCTGGAGGCAGGTCAGCTCTTTTAATTCTTACATCTACAATTTGTATACCAAATTTTGCTGCTTCTGTGTTTACACCATCCTGAATAAGAGCCATTTGTTTAGTTCTTTCCTCTGATAATAAAGTTTGTAAACGCTGTGTACCAAGAACACTTCTTATTCTTGAATTGATTATTGTAGATAGCCTTGATCTTGCTACTCTTTCATTACCAACCGAAATATAAAATTTTAATGGATCTACAATTTTAAATCTTGCAAAAGCGTCAACTATAAGTCTTTTTTGGTCTGAGGCAATTACTTCAGCTGGTGGTGCGTCTAGATTTAATATTCTTTTGTCTAAGAAAACAACATTTTGTATAAATGGTATTTTAAAATTTAAACCTGGTTTCATCAGTATTCTTTTTGGATCACCAAATTGAAGAACTATTGCTTGATTAATTTCTTTAACTATAAAAATTGAAAAATAAAGAGTTGCAGCAATTAAAATGATAACTGGTAATATTAATTTTCCTTTTTTCATTAGTTAACCTGACTTTTTTTTAGTTCTGGCAACGGAAGATAAGGGACTACTCCTGAACCAGCATTTTTTTCTATAATTACTTTATCAATATCTGCTAATACTTTTTCCATAGTTTCTAAATACATTCTCTCTTGAGTAACTTGTTTTGCATTTTTGTACTCTAGAAATATAGAAGTAAACCTACTTGCCTCACCTTCAGCTTTTGCAACAACTTCCTTCTTGTAAGCTTCTGCCGCTTGAAGTATTTTTGCTGCTTCACCTCTTGCCCTTGGAATTACGTCGTTTGCGTATGCTTCAGCCTCGTTTTTTGACCTTTCCATATCAGCTCTTGCTGCTTGTACATCCCTAAATGCGTCAATAACTTGATCTGGCGGGTCAGCTTTTTGAGTTTGAACCTGTGTTACTTGAATTCCTGATGTGTATTCATCTAAAATATTTTGAATTATTTCTTGGGTGTCAATTTCAATTTTAGACCTTCCCTCAGTTAAAATTGGTTGAATATCACTTCTTGCTATTACTTCCCTCATAGCTGTTTCTGCAGCAGCTTTTACTGTGCCTTGTGGGTCTTGAATTTTAAACAAAAAATTTCCAGCATCTTTTATTACCCAGAAAACTGAAAAATCGATGTTTACTATATTTTCATCTCCAGTTAGCATTAAGCTCTCCTCCGGAACATCAGCGACACCTCCTCCGCTTGAAAAACCACTTTCTCTCTCAGATCTAAATCCAATGTCCATTCTATTAACTTTTGTGACTTTAGGCGTTAAAACACTCTCAACTGGAAAAGGTATATGATAATTCAATCCTGGTTGAGTTGTTTTTACAAATTTACCAAACCTTAAGACAACACCTTGTTCGTCAGGTAATACTCGATATAAACCACTTCCAATCCAAAGTAACGCTAAAATAACCAAACCAACAATTAAAGGTTTCGATCCTCCGGAGTTACCTGGAAGGAGTTTATTTATTGTATTTTGAAGTTTTTTTAAAATTTCATCTAAATTTGGTGGAGTTGGTCCTCTTCTAAAACCACCATTACCTCCACCTCCACCTCCAGGAGGGGGAGTACCCCACGGACTTTGATTTTTAAAATCGTTCATTATGACACTCTATATAGTGTCTTTATTCTTAAAAACAAGATAAGTAGATATTAATGACAGATGAAAAAACGAGCATTAATGACGCTAGGAGAAAAAGGTTTGAAAAAAACCCTATAAAAGGAACAAAATTTACAATTGCTATCTCTAGCGCCAAAGGGGGTGTTGGAAAGTCTACTTTTGCAACAAATTTAGCTTTAGCATTAAAAAACTTAAATTTAAAAATTGGCCTCCTTGATGCAGATATATATGGACCATCTTTACCAAAATTATTCGCAATAAACCAAAAACCAGAGAATAAAGAAGGTAAGCTTATACCGGTGAATAAATATAATATTCAATGCATGTCTATGGGTTTTTTAACTGAAGAACAAACTCCTATGATTTGGCGTGGACCCATGGTGACTAGTGCAATTAAAACCTTTGCTCAAAAAGTAGAATGGAAAGATCTTGATTTTATTATAGTGGATATGCCACCCGGTACTGGTGATACTCAACTTACTTTCGCGCAAGAAATTAAAATGGACGGTGTAATTATAGTATCAACGCCTCAAGAACTTGCATTACAAGATGTGAAAAGAGGAATTGCTATGTTTGATAAATTAAATGTAAATATTATTGGTTTAGTTGATAATATGAGTTTTTTTCTAGGAGATGATGGAAAAAAATATCGTATTTTTGGAGAGGGAGGTGTCAAGCGAACCTCAGAAGAATTTAAAAAAAAATTTCTAGGTGAAATTCCTATAAATTCTGAAGTTGGAAAATTTGGTGATTTAGGAAAACCAATTGTACAGAGTATGCCAGATCATGAGATATCAAAAATTTATGCAAATTTTGCAGAGCAGGTTAAATCAATTTATCTTTGAGACTGAAAGCTAACATCAGCTCATTCCATTCTCTTTTTGATAAATCTGTCTCTTCTATAGAAATTTTTTCTCCTTTAATTAGTTTTTTTATAATCTCTTTACCTTTCGAAGATATTTCTGTACCACCTACTCTATAATCCATAAACGCGTCATAAGTAATTGGGACCCATCTCTTTAATGTGTTAAGCATCACATCTGCATATGCTCTTATTTCGTATTGAGCATGGTGGTCAGCTCTCAAACGTAAAAAATTCATTAAATTTAATAGATCAGTTTTCCAATACCATTGGGTATATGTGTTTAATGTAAGATTCATACGAGCCAGCTCTCTAGCTAAACCAGTTTTACTTTCATCAATTACTGAGCCATCGTATCTTTCATTTAACATTTCCTCGTAATTTTTATATGTACGTTCAGCATCATCCTTTAAAAGGCTTAACACCTCCTCAGCTTGACCACCACTAATTACATTGCCTCTTCCTTGTCTATTATTCGTAGATTGAGCAGCAAGATTTTCTTTTGAAGGTAGATAAAATTCTTTGTCTAAAATAGAATATCTTGCCGAATACTCGTTAACATTGGCTGTCCTATGTCTTATCCATTGTCTTGCAATAAAAATTGGAAGCTTAACATGATACTTTATCTCACACATTTCAAATGGTGTACTATGCCAATGTCTCATTAAATATTTTATAAGACCTGAGTCTGTATTAACTTTTTTTGTTCCTTTTCCATAAGAAACTCTAGCAGCTTGAACAATTGAATTATCATTTCCCATATAATCAATTACCCTAATAAAACCATGATCTAGTATTGGTAAAGCCTCGTATAATATTACCTCAAGCTCAGGAGCAGTAACTCTTTTAGTTTTATAGCTTTGGGACTGTAAATCCTTAATTTCCTGAGACTGTTCTTTTGTTAATTTCATTAATTGTTATTGAATCTCTAAATTAACATTTTATATTATTGTTGTTGGTTTTCCAACTATGACGATAAACGAATTTCGTAATAAACATTACGGACGTGGGGGCAGTACCCACCACCTCCACCATTTTCAACTTATGGGGGTGAATTAGGATCGACGGGTGTCTAAAAGCTATTCTTTCGTTCGGTATTGTACCGCCGCAAAGGGCAATTTATAAATGCAAATAATAAATTTGCACTTGCAGCTTAATTAATTTTTTAATTAAGTTACGGGGTTTGGGGCACCTGGCAACAGAACGCCCCCTAAATTATACATAAATTTAAATAAATATTTGTGCGGCCAGAGAGACTCGAACTCTCATGGGATATTTCCCACTTGGCCCTCAACCAAGCCTGTCTACCAATTTCAGCATGGCCGCTTATGCGGCAGATTAAGTGAATGACAACACTATTTCAAGTTGATAAAATTAAATATGGAATTTACATCTGAAATTAAAAAAGCTACTGACCCAATATATCAAAAAATTTCCAAAGCCATTCCAGAAATAGAGTGGTCTATACACGCTCCATATATCTACGAAATTAATAAATTAAAAAAAGAAAAAAATGCAATAATTCTTGCACACAATTATCAAACACCAGAAATCTATCATGGAATATCAGATTTTTCTGCAGATTCCTTGGCACTAGCAGTTAAAGCTGCAGAGACTAAAGCTGATATAATCATAATGTGCGGAGTACATTTCATGGCTGAGACAGCAAAATTGATGAATCCCAAAAAAAAAGTTTTATTGCCAGATATGAGAGCAGGTTGTTCTTTATCATCATCTGTTACTGGTGATGATGTTAGAAAATTGAAGAAAAAATATCCTGGAGTTCCTGTTGTATCCTATGTGAATACCTCGGCTGAGGTAAAAGCAGAAACAGATGTATGTTGTACCTCAGCAAATGCTGTGAAAATCGTTAATTCATTAGGTGTAAATAAAGTAATCTTCCTTCCTGATGACTATCTAGCAAAATACGTAGCTTCGCAAACAGATGTAGAAATAATATCATGGAAAGGAACATGTGAAGTTCATGAGAAGTTCAATGATGAGGAAATAAATGAAATTAGAAAAAACAATCCAGATATTAAAATTATTGCTCATCCAGAATGTCCTCCTGATGTTATTAAAGCAAGTGATTTTGCAGGATCAACAAGTGGTATGATTAAATATGTAAAAGATAATCAGCCAAAAAAAGTTATGATGGTCACAGAATGTTCAATGAGCGATAATATTCAAATAGATAATCCAAATGTAGAATTTATAAGACCTTGCAACTTATGTCCTCATATGAAACGGATAACTTTACCGAAAATACTCGATTGTCTAAAAAGCGAGAGCAACGAAATTTTAATGAGTAATGAAACCATTGAGAAAGCTAAGAAGTCAGTTGAAAGAATGGCCAAAGTAGGCAGATAAAAATGTGTCTAAAATTATATTAAGTCAAAAATATATATCAAATATATGTAAGCTAGCTTTGAACGAGGATCTGTATCCCTCGGGAGATATAACTACCGATTTAATAACACACAAATTAAATAAATCTGCAAAAATAGTTTCGAATGAACAAGGTATTTTAGCTGGTACTGATTTTGTTAAGCATACGTTTAATTTAATTGACAAAAAAATTAAGGTAACTTTTAAAAAAAAAAACGGATCAACTATCAAAAAAGGTGAGGTGATATGTGTTATTAAAGGGGAGATTAAAAATATATTAATAGGTGAAAGAGTAGCATTAAATTTTTTATCACATATCTCAGGTATCGCAACTGAAACTAATAAATATGTTAAAATTGTGAGAGGAAAATGTAAAATTTGTTGTACCAGAAAAACTATTCCTAATTTTAGAGTAATACAAAAATATGCTGTAAAGATAGGCGGAGGTGAGAATCATAGATTTAATTTAAGTGATGAATTTCTGATTAAAGATAATCATATTTCAGCCGTCAAAAGTATAAAAGATTTAATTATTGCAGCAGCCAAAAAAAAAATGAAAAGAAAAATTACAGTTGAAATTGATAACCTAAAACAACTTAGATCAATTATAGGTTTAAAATTTGATAGAATTCTTTTTGATAACATGGACTTAAAAACTTTGAAAAAAGGTATTAGATTGGTAAAAAAAAACTATGAAACCGAAGCATCAGGAAATATTAATTTAAAAAATTTGAAATATATTTGTTCATCTGGAGTAGATAGAATTTCTGTAGGCAGAATTACACATAGTGCTCCGTCAATAGATTTTAAACTTGAACTATAAATTCTTATTTTTTTAATTCAGCTTGGGCAGCTGCAAGTCTAGCTACAGGAACTCTATATGGAGAACAAGAGACATAATCTAATCCAGTTTTGGAGCAAAAATAAATGCTTTTTGGATCACCTCCGTGCTCACCGCAAATGCCTAATTTAATTTTGTTGTTTTGTTTTTTTCCTTTTTGAGATGCAATTTCAACCAAATTACCAACTCCCTCATCAATGGAAACAAAAGGGTCAATTTCAAAAATTTTGTTTTCAATATAATCATTTAAAAATTTACCACTATCATCTCTACTTATCCCAAAGGTAGTTTGTGTTAAGTCGTTAGTTCCAAAACTAAAAAATTCAGCATGTTTGGCAATATCTTTAGCTTTTAAAGCTGCTCTTGGTAATTCAATCATTGTACCAACTAAAAAGTTCAATTTTATTTTATGATCCTTTTCAACCTTTTTAGCAACTTTTATAACAAGATCTTTCATTATTCTGATTTCAGCTTCAGTTGAAACTAGCGGTATCATTATTTCTGGAATTATTGATTTTATTTTATTTTTTTTACATTCGACTAATGCCTCAAAAATTGCTTTACATTGCATTTCATAAATTTCTGGAAATGAGATAGCTAACCTGCAACCTCTATGACCTAACATAGGATTTTGTTCGTGTAGTTCTTGTATTCTAATTTCAACTTCGCTAAGAGATAAATTTAATGATTTTGCAACCAGCTCTATCTCATTTTTATTTTTAGGTAAGAATTCATGTAAAGGCGGGTCAAGCAATCTTACAGTTACAGGCAATCCTCTCATTATCTTAAAAATCTCTATAAAATCTTTTTTTTGATAAGGTAATAATTTTGATAAAGCTATATCTCTATCATTTTTAGATTTTGATAAAATCATTTGTCTTACAGATAAAATTCTATCTTCATCAAAAAACATATGCTCTGTTCTACAAAGTCCAATTCCCTCAGCACCAAAATCTCTTGCAATTTTAGTATCTACTGGTGTTTCTGAATTAGTTCTAACTCTTAATTTTCTAAAAATATCTGACCAACTCATTACTTTTTGAAAATCTCCAGATATTTCAGGTTTCATAGTTTTAACTTCTCCTAATATAATTCTTCCTGTTGTCCCATCTATTGTAATTATATCTCCCTCTTTGATTAAATAATTTTTTGTTTTGAAAATTTTTTTTCTATAATCAATTTCTATTTCACTAGATCCAGATACACATGGTCTTCCCATGCCTCTTGCAACAACAGCTGCATGACTAGTCATTCCTCCTCTTGATGTCAATATTCCCTTTGCAGCATGCATCCCATTGATATCTTCAGGTGAGGTTTCTATCCTTACGAGGATAGTATCCTGCATCATGGAGTTTAATCTTTCTGCCTCATCAGAAGAGAATACAACTTTTCCACTGGCTGCACCTGGCGATGCAGGAAGTCCGTTTGCAATAACATTTATTTCACTATTTTCATCTAGTGAAGGATGAAGAAGATTGTCTAATGAGCTTGGATCTATTCTTAAAAGTGCTTCTTTTTTTGAAATTAATTTGTTTTTGACCATATCTACAGCGATCTTAATTGCTGATTTTGCAGTCCTTTTTCCTGATCTAGTTTGAAGAATCCAAAGCTTTTTATTTTCTACAGTAAACTCTACGTCTTGCATATCTTTGTAATGTTTTTCAAGTGAAAGTAAAATTTTTTTTAGTTTTTTAAAAATTTCTGGCATAGTTTCCTCCAGAGACAGATCTTTTGATTTAGATTTTAACCTCGATTTTTTTGTAATGTATTGAGGTGTTCTAGTGCCAGCTACAACATCTTCACCCTGAGCATTTATTAAATACTCTCCATAGATTTCATTATTACCATTAGATGGATCCCTAGTAAAAACTACTCCTGTAGCACAATTTTCACCCATATTACCAAATACCATCGATTGGACATTTACTGCTGTTCCCCAATCAGAAGGAATTTGGTTTATTTTTCTGTATGTTTTTGCTCTGTTACTTTCCCAAGATAAAAATACCGCAGAAATTGCTCCTATTAACTGGGAATTTACATCTTGCGGGAAATTTTTATTTGTTTCTTGTTTTACGACATTTTTAAAATCAACAATTAAAGCCTCCCAGTCCTCGGCTATTAAATCTGTATCTAAAAGAACCCCTTTTGTTAGCTTATAATTTTCAATGATTTCCTCAAACTTATAGTTTTCTATACTCAATACAACATTAGAATACATTTGAATAAATCTTCTATAACTATCTTTTGCAAATCTTTTATTTTTTGTTTGATTAGACAATGCTCCAACTGTTTTATCATTTAAACCTAAATTTAAAATTGTGTCCATCATTCCTGGCATTGAAACACGAGCACCAGATCTCACAGATAGTAGTAATGGATTTTTTAAATCACCAAATTTTTTTCCAACCTCTTTTTCTATTTGCTTAATTTCTTTTTTTATTTGATTTATAACTATTGTAGGTATCGATTTATTATTTTTATAAAATAAATCACAAACATCTGTTGAAATCGTAAAACCCTCTGGCACCGGGAACCCCATATTTCCCATCTCAGCTAAATTTGCTCCCTTTCCTCCAAGTATATTTTTAGGATATTTAAATTTAGTTGTTTGTTTACTTTTAAAATTATAAATTAATTTTTTCATTATTGAGTATCCACTTTAGTAAAATTAATATAGTTGTCAAAAGTTTTGCAAAACATGTCCAAAAGCTGTAATCTGTTCTTTTTTAATATCTTGTCCTCGTCATTAACTTGTACATTATCAAAAAAATTTGAAACTTCTTTTTTTGCTGAAGCCAATAAAAATAATTGAGCTTGGAAATCTGTTTCAATACTTATACTTGTAAAATTTTTTTTTATTTCATTAATTTTTTTATATAAATCTTTTTCAAATTGATTTTGAAATAATCCTGGGTCGGCGGCACCTAGTATTTCGCTATCCTCTTTATCTTTCTCAGAATTTAAAATATTTGAAGCTCTTTTATAGTTTTCAATAATGTCTTTACCTAGCTGTTTATCTATAATTTTATTTAGTTTTTCTGCTTTAGAAAATATTGATGTTAATTTATCGATATTTTTTTCTAAAACTGAACTTTCAATTATATCTTGGCGTATACCTTTTTCTTTCATAAGATTCTTTAATCTATCAATAATAAATATAGATATTTTTGGTAAAATTATCTTATTATCAAATTGCTTAGATTGATCATTATAAAGTTGACATGAATAATTAATTATTTCTTTTAATTTTAAATTTTTTTTATTTTGTACTATTATTTTCACAAGACCAATAGTTAACCTTCTTAGCGCATATGGATCTTTTGAACTCGATGGGATCATTCCTAAACCAAAAAATCCAACTAAGGTATCAATTTTATCTGTTAAACATAATGCTACACTGTAATTTTTTTTAGGAGTATTGCTATTGGGACCAGTTGGTAAATATTGTTCTTTCAACGCTGTGCTAACCTCTTTTTCAAAACCTTGAACTTCTGCAAAATAACCTCCTAATAGTCCTTGCAGTTCAGGAAATTCGTTTACCAAATCAGATAATAAATCAACCTTACAAATTGAAGAGGCAACTTCGATTTTTTCTTTACTTAATAAAAATACATCTGATAAATGTCCTCCTAATTTTTTCAATCTTTGAGATTTATCATAATATGTCCCTAGACCATTAAAATAATTAATTTTTTTTAATTCACTAATTTGTTTTAACATATTTTGAGATCTATTTTTTTTCCAAAAATAATCTGCATCAGATAATCTTGCATCAATTACGCTTTCATTTCCTTTTTTAATAAATCCCTTTATGTCTCTAGAATCTGAAACAACAATGAAATAATTAGTTAGATTATTATTTTGATCATATAATGGGAAGAATTTTTGGTAATTTTCAATAGTAATTGTTACGATCTCTTGTGGAATGTCTAAAAATTGTTTGTTGAAAGAGCATAAAATAATATTTGGATTTTCTACAATATTAGTCACTTCCTCAAGAAGTTTATCTTTTAGGTGTATTTTTAAATTTTTAGATTTTGATATTTGATTAATTTTATTTTCAATATATTTTTTTCTTTCGTTATGATTTATTAATATTCCTGATTTTTTGAAAAAAGATGCGTAAGATTTGTAATTTTTAAAAGACTTAGTTTTATCTTCATAATCTTTATCAATAAACGTAATATTTTTAGAGTGTAAATGGCCTAGCTTAAATTTGAGCACTTTATTTTCATAAAGTGCCATGATTGATTTAAGTGGTCTTCCCCAATAGAGATTATATTCTCCCCATTTCATTGACTTTTTCCATTTTATTCTTGAAATAATTTCTGGAATTTCATTTTGAAGTAATGACGCTGTTTTAATTTTTTTTTTGGGTGATTTATAAAAATAAAATTCTTCATTATTAATTTTTTTTTTATAAATTTGATTTTTTGAAATATTATTTGAATTAATGAATCCATTAATCGCATCCTCAGAAGATTTGACACTTGGACCTCTAAATTCTTGGGAAGCTCTTATTGCCTCTTTTTCAATTTTTTTAAAATATATAACGAGTCTATTAGGAGTTGAAAAACAATTATTATATCCATCGTATTTAATTTGCTCTTTGTCTAAGAAATTTTTTATGTTTTGTAACAATGTTTCTCTCACATAGCATTGAAGATTTGGTGGCATCTCTTCACTAAATAATTCTAAAAATAATTCAGACATTAAGAATTTATCTCCAAGTATTTCTCTCCAACTCCTTTTACTAATTCACGAATTCTTAAAATATATTCTGCTCTTTGAGCAATACTTATAGCTCTTCTGGCATCTAAAATATTAAAGACATGGCTTGCCTTTAAGCATTGATCATATGCTGGCAAAGGCAATTTATTTACAATTAGATTTTTAGCCTCGTTTTCTAATATTTCAAAAATTTTTAGTAAGTTTTCTGAATTTGCTATTTCAAAATTGTATTTTGAAAATTGTTTTTCTGTTTCAAGATGAATATCTTTATATAATAAGCCTTCTTTATTCCAAATAAGATCATAAACATTTTTCTTTTGCTGTATAAACATACATACTCTTTCTAAGCCATAAGTTAATTCAACTGAAATTGGATTACATTGAATGCCAGCCATTTGTTGGAAATAAGTAAATTGAGTAATTTCCATTCCATCACACCATACTTCCCAACCTAAACCGGCTGCACCTAGAGTTGGACTTTCCCAATCGTCTTCAACAAATCTAATATCGTGATCTTGATGTTCAATTCCAATTGACTTTAAACTTTCTAAGAATAATTTTTTTATGTTATCAGGAGATGGTTTAATTATAACTTGAAACTGATAATAATGTTGAAGTCTATTAGGATTTTCTCCATACCTTCCGTCTGAAGGTCTTCTTGAAGGTTGAACATATGCAGATTTCCAGGATTTAGGACCTAATGATTTTAAAGTAGTAGCAGGATGAAAGGTACCAGCTCCGACCTCCATATCATATGGTTGTAAAATTATACAACCTTTTTGGCTCCAATAATTTTGAAGTTTTAAGATAGTATCTTGAAAAGTGATTATTTTATTTTTTTTTTTAGAAACCATATTTTTGCCAGATATATTTTTCCTCAACTAAATTTATTATATTTTCTAATTGAGTTTCAGAAGATAATTTTCTAGCTAACCAACTTTTAGATTTTTCAAATTTTTTAATAATAACATCTTCACCGTATTGTTTCTTTAAAATCTCATTTGCACTTCCTATTCCATCGATTAATCCAAGTTCTAAAGATTTTCTTCCCGACCAAAATTCACCGGAGAATAATTCTGTGCCACTATCTTTTTTAAGTTTTGTTGATCTGCTTTTTTCAACCACATCTATAAAATCCTTATGTAAATCTAATTGAATATTTTTTAATCTGTCTATATCTTCTTTTTTTTCATCTAAAAAAGGATCTAATGTACTTTTATTTTTTCCTGCAGTATAAACTCTTCTTTGAACGCCAATTTTATTTATTAATTCCTTAAAACCGAATGATGAATAAATAACTCCAATTGATCCAACTATTGAGCTTTGATTTGCATAAATTTCATCGCCAGCACAAGCAATTAAATATCCACCTGATGCAGCGACATCCTCAGCGAAAACAATAACTTTTTTTTTTGTTTTTTTTGCTTGATATCTAATAAAATCATAAATTAAGTGCGATTGAACTGGAGATCCTCCTGGTGAATTTATCGAGATCGCTACAGCAGGTGATTTTTTTTGAGAAAAAGCTTTTTTTATAATTTCTTCTTGTCCTACAAAATCAATGCCTTGCCTAAACTTTCCGACACTCCCTATTACTCCTGTTAATCTTATTAAAGGAATAATTTTTTTTTTTTTGAAAAACGAAATCATAATTATGCTTATAGAATTTTTTTAATAATATAAATCTCCTTATAGTTGAAGATTTAGGTGCGTCAATTGATAAGTATATTAATAAATTAATTATAATACTGTCATATTTATGGGTTCTGTAGTTCAATTAAAAACAAAGATTAACAATTCCTACTTACAATTAAAAAACTTAGTTGATGATAAATTAGTTCTGGTAGAAGAAAAAATTAAAGAAAGATTATCAAGTGAGGTTAACCTTGTAGATAAAATGACAGAATACCATGTTAAAACTGGTGGGAAACGTTTCAGAGCTCTTTTGACATTAGGAGCGTCGAAACTTTGTAAGTATGATAAAGGTGGAAGAGATATAAATCTGTCTGCATGCGTTGAATTAATTCATGCAGCTACACTGCTACACGATGATGTTATAGATCATGGTGAAATAAGAAGAGGAAAAAAAACACTTAATAAAATTTGGGGTAACCAATCATCGATTTTAGTCGGTGATTATTTATTAAGCAGATGCTTCGAGATGATGGTTGAGGACGGAGATTTGGAAATTCTAAAACTATTATCATCAACATCCGCTGAAATATCTCAAGGTGAAGTTTTGCAACTCCAACATAAGAATGAAATTGATATTTTAGAAGAAACATATTTAAAAATAATTTCTTGGAAAACAGCTTCTTTATTTTCAGCAGCAACTAAAGTAGGTGCAATATTGTCAGACAAAGATCAAAAAATAAAAGATGCTCTAAGCTCTTATGGAAAAAATTTAGGTCTTACTTTTCAGATAGCTGATGATACTTTAGATTATAATTCTGATTTAAAGTTATTTGGAAAAGAAATTGGGAATGATTTTTATGAGGGAAAAATTACTCTACCAATAATATTACTTTATCAAAAAGCTAGCCTGGAAGAACGAAAAAATTTAAAATTTATATTCGATAAACACGTAAGAGATGAGAATGACTTTATGAAAGTTATTAATTTAATAAAAAAACATAACATAATTAACGATTGTTACAATAAAGCAAGTTATTTTATTAATATTGCTTCAAATGCATTAAATATTTTTGAAGATAGTAAAGAAAAGGAAATACTTAAAAACCTAACATACTTTAGTTTAGAAAGAAAATATTAAGGACTTAGTAATTTTCTTTCCCAAGTATTTTTTCCCAAATTATTATATTCTAATCTTTCATGTACTCTATTCTCTCCATCAAGCCAAAATTCTATTTTACTAGGTTTTAGTTTCCATCCTGACCAATAAGAGGGTCTAGGTACTTTTTTTTTGTCTGGGTATTTTTTTTTAAAATATTCAATATTTTTTATTAGTACATTTCTATCATTTAAAACTTGGCTTTGTTGAGAAGCCCATGCTCCAATTCTACTTCCATAAGCCCTAGAATTATAATATTCGTCTGCTTCCTCTGGCTCCACAGGATAAATTTTTCCTACAATTCGTATTTGTCTTAACAAACTTTTCCAGTGGAAACACATAGAAGCGTTTGGATTTATTTTAATATCATTACTTTTTTTACTATTTAAGTTTGTGTAAAATACGAATCCATCATCACTATAATCTTTTAAAAGAACCATCCTAACTGAGGGTATTGAGAAATTATCAGATGTTGCTAGAGCAACAGCATTTGGATCGTTGATTTCTGATTGTTTTGCTGATTCGTACCACGCCCTAAATAAATCTATGGGATTTTCTAAGTCACCGAAGCAAATATTTAGCCCTAACGAGTTTTTTTGATTCATAATTTAAACAAAATAATTTATATAATATAATAATGTCTTTTAACACATTTGGAAAAATATTTCGTTTTACCACCTGGGGTGAGTCACATGGACCCGCTATAGGCTGTGTTGTTGATGGGTGTCCGCCAAATATCTCAATAAAAGAACAAGATATTCAAATAGAATTAGACAAAAGGAAACCTGGGCAATCAAAATTTACAACACAAAGAAAAGAAGATGATAAAGTACATATACTATCTGGAGTTTTTGAGGGAAAAACAACTGGCACACCGATATCCTTAATTATCTATAACAAAGATATGAAATCAAGAGACTATGAAAGTATAAAAAATAAATTCAGACCGGGTCATGCTGATTTCACATATTATAAAAAATATGGAATAAGAGATTATAGGGGTGGTGGAAGACAGTCAGCCAGAGAAACCGCCTCTAGAGTTGCTGCAGGCGCAATTGCTAAAAAAGTTTTAGAAAAGAAATTAGGTAAAAAATTTAAAGTAATTGGAGCAGTTACGCAATTAGGAATTTTAGGATGCAATATAAAAAATTGGAACGACAATTTTATAAGAAAAAATCCTTTATTTTGTCCTGATAGATCAATTATAAAATTATGGGAGAAATATTTACTTAGTATAAGAAAAGCAGGATCTTCATGTGGGGCAGTAATTGAAGTTAGAGCTAAGGGTGTTCCCGTGGGTTTAGGAGCCCCTATATATTCTAAATTAGATATGGATTTATCATCAGCGATGATGAGTATTAATGCTGTTAAGGGAGTAAATATAGGTTCTGGGATGAATTCTGCAAAACTGACCGGTGAACAAAATTCAGATGAAATTTTTAAAAAGGGTAAGAGAACTAATTTTAAATCCAATAATGCGGGGGGGATTTTAGGTGGTATTTCCTCTGGTCAAGAAATTATAGTTTCATTCGCAGTCAAACCAACTTCATCAATATTAACCTCTAGAAAAACGATTGATAAATTTGGAAAAAATACATCTATTTCAGTTAAAGGCAGACATGATCCATGTGTTGGCATAAGAGCAGTTCCAATTGGTGAAGCAATGATGAATTGTGTTTTATTGGATCACTTTTTAATGAATAGCGCTCAATGCAAAAGCTAATTTGTTTTTTTTAAAACAATTTTTGAATTTAATGTATTTAATATTTTTTCAGCAATGCTAATTGAATCCATTCCTGCAATTTTATACATTTCTTCTGGTTTGTCTTGATCAATAAATTTATCAGGAAAAATCATAGATCTAAATTTTAAATTATTATCTAGAAGACTCCTATCAGAGAGAAATTGTGAAATATGTGATCCAAAGCCTCCAATTGAACCCTCTTCTAAAGTTAAGAGTAATTCATGGTCATTCGCTACTTGCCAAATTAGATTTTCGTCAAGAGGTTTTGCAAATCTTGCATCAATAATGGTTGGTTTAATACCTTTTTTTTCTAAAATTTTACTTGCTTCTAATGTTTCATTAAGTCTTGCTCCAAAATTAAGTATTGCGATTTTTTTACCTTCTTGAACAATCCTTCCTTTGCCAATTTTTAATTTTTCATCAATGCTAGGTAGATCAACACCAATTCCATTTCCTCTAGGATATCTAAATGCGCAAGGTCTGTCATTTATATCTGTTGAAGTATTAATCATTTTTACTAACTCTGCTTCATCACTAGCAGCCATTACAACAAAATTTGGAAGTGTAGATAAATAAGTAATATCAAATGATCCGGCGTGCGTTGGTCCATCTGCACCAACTAGTCCTGCTCTATCAATTGCAAATCTGACAGGTAAACTTTGAATTGCAACATCATGAACAACCTGGTCATAAGCTCTTTGAAGGAAAGTAGAGTAAATTGCAGCATAAGGTTTGTAGCCTTCTGTTGCTAAGCCAGCCGCGAATGTGACAGCATGTTGCTCAGCTATACCAACATCAAACATTCTATTAGGAAAATTTTTTCCAAATATGTCCATACCAGTTCCTGACGGCATTGCTGCTGTAATTCCAACAATCTTGCTATCTTTTTTTGCATGCTCCACTAAAGTGTTTGCAAAAACTTTTGTGTATGATGGTTTGGTAGACTTAGATTTTTCTTGCTGACCGGTATTAACATTAAATTTTGATACACCGTGATATTTATCATCTGATTTTTCAGCAAAGCTATATCCTTTACCTTTTTTTGTTTTAACATGTATCATTATTGGGCCTTGATAATTAACATCTCTTGCATTTTGTAATACGGGCAGTAATGCGTCTATGTCATGTCCATCTATCGGTCCTACATAATAAAAACCCATTGAGTTAAATAATGTTCCTCCGGTGACAGCTGATCTTAAAAAATCTTCTGCTTTTCCAGCTTTTTTTGAGAATCTTTTTGAGAATGCTGAAATAATTAGCTTTATAGTTTCTCTTAAACTAAAATATATTTTACCAGATAAAATTTTAGCAAGGTAACTTCTCATTGCTCCAACTGGTTTAGCAATTGACATGTCATTATCATTGAGTATGACAATTATTTTAGTTTTACTTGCTCCAGCATTATTCATTGCCTCGTATGCCATTCCAGCACTTATTGCACCATCTCCTATAACTGAAACCACATTATTTGATTTTTTTGAAAGCTTATTAGCAATGGCTATGCCAAGTCCTGAAGAAATAGATGTTGAGCTATGCGCAGCACCAAATGGATCATACTCACTTTCAGATCTTTTTGTAAAGCCAGATAAGCCCTGACCTTTTCTTAAAGTTCTTATTTTTTCTTTCCTTCCCGTTAATATTTTATGAGGATAAGCCTGATGTCCAACATCCCAAATCAATTTATCATTGGGGGTTTCAAAAACATAATGTAAAGCCACAGTTAATTCTACAACACCTAAGCCTGCACCTAAATGACCTCCTGTCTCTGATACAGCGTTTATCATTTCCTCTCTAACTTCTTCCGATAGAAGTTTTAATTCAGATCTATTCAGTTTTTTTAAGTCTGATGGAAAATTGATTTTGTCTAAATATTTATAATTTTTATTCATTTACTTCTAAATAAAACGTAATTTATTGTCTCGTTAACGTCTTCAGCCCTATTTCCAAAACTTTTTAAAAGATTAGAAATTTTATTTTTTAATTTATATGAATAGTTAATAGTATTTTGATATCCAAGTAAACTTATTAAAGTGGCTTTTCCTTTTTTCTTATCTTTTTTTGTTTTTTTTCCAACTTTTTTAGTATTTCCCTTGTGATCAATTAAGTCATCAACTATTTGGAATAACAAACCAATATCCGATCCAATTTTGCTAAATTTTGTATGGTATTTGTTTTTTTTAGATATAATTACTGGAGCTAAACAACAAAATTGAAACAACATTCCTGTTTTTTTTCTCTGCATGTCAATTACTTTTTGAAATGAAACTTTCTTTTTTTCGTATCTTAAGTCCAGCATTTGTCCACCTGCTACGCCTGAATGACCAGCGCAAATTGAAATCAAATTTATTAATTTGTTTTTAATATTGTTTGATATCTTCAATTGTTTTGAACTTAAAATTTCAAAACCAATTGTTAATAATGAATTGCCAGCAAGTATGGCAGTAGACTCACCAAATTTTTTATGAGTGGATAGTTTTCCTCTTCTTAAATCATCATCATCCATACATGGGAGATCATCATGAATTAAGGAGTATGCATGTATACATTCTACGGCTGCGCCAACTTGGATTAAAGTTTTATATTTAATAGAAAATATTTTTCCTATATCCACTAATAATTTTGTTCTTATTTTTTTTCCACCAGGTAGTAAGCTATATTTGATTGGAGCCATTAGATCAGATCTTTTTTGTTTTTTTAAAAAAATTTTCAAAAATGTGTTTGTATCCTTAACAACTTTAGAAATTTTATTTTTCATTATTTTTTAATTTTTTTATTTTTTTTTTTGATTTTTCTGAAATTTCTTTTGATGCTATTTGAAATTTTTTTTGTAGAAAGTTATTGATTTTAAGAATTTTTTGATAATCATCCATTGAACCATTAAGATCTTTTTTATTTTCTAAATTTTTTATTAAATTATCTACTAATTCAGTAAGCTCTGTTAATGATTTTTTATCAATATCATCTAGAAAATCTTTCACATTCATATTAAACATTTAATTAATACATGAAAATCAGAAATTCCAGTATTAAAAAATCAATACATTTTTTAAAAAAAAATGAATGTATTGGTATACCTACAGAAACTGTTTATGGATTGGCAGCGAATGCATACTCAAATAAAGCAGTTTTAAATGTATTTAAACTAAAAAAAAGACCTAAGAACAATCCCCTCATTGTTCATTATCATGACATCAAGAGATTACAAAAAGACTGTTATACAAATAATAGTTTCTTGAAACTATATAAAAAATTTTGCCCTGGGCCTTTAACTTTTATACTTAAATTAAAGAAAGAAAACTCAATATCTAGGTATGTAACAAACAATTCAAACAATCTAGCAGTAAGATTTCCCAAACATCCAATTACAAGATTGCTTTTAAAAAAATTAAATTTTCCCCTTGCGGCGCCAAGTGCAAATAAATCTACCAGTATTAGTCCAGTAACAAGAAAAGATGTAATCGAAGAATTTGGTACAAAAATTAAGTATGTAATAAATGGAGGACGTTCAAAAGTTGGTCTCGAATCAACAATAATAGACCTTACAAATAAGCCAAAAATTTTAAGGTTAGGTGGAATAGAAATTGAAAAGATAAGTGATACTATAAAATTAAATTTAATTTATAGACGAAATAAAAGGAATAAGTACCCTGGTCAAAGCAAACTTCATTATTCTCCTGGAATTCCAATTAGAATGAATATTAAACAACCAAAAAAAAATAGTGCCTATTTATTGATCAATAAAAGAAAAAAAAATAATAAAAACTTTTTTTATCTCTCTAAAAATAGAAACTTAAAGGAGGCTGGTAAAAATTTATATAAAATATTGAGAAATATCAAAAAAAAAAGATATAAATTAATTGAGGTAGAAAAAATTCCAAATATAAGTTTTGGTAAAGTAATAAATGATAGGTTGTTGAGGGCATCTACAAAATGACTATTGAAATTAAAAATTTAGAAAAAAAATATGAAAATTTTCATGCTGTTAAAAATTTAAATTTCATCATAAAACCTGGTTCTATAGTTGGATTATTAGGGCCAAATGGTTGTGGAAAAACAACCACTATTGGCATGATGCTTGGGTTAATAAAACCAACGAGTGGCAAAGTTATAATTAAAGGCAAAGATGTTGAAAATGAGAGTGATAGAATTAAAATTTTAGAAAAAATGAATTTCATTTCACCTTATGTAGAGCTACCAAAAAAACTTACAGTAAAAGAAAATTTAATTGTATATGGAAAAATGTATGATGTAATCAATTTGAATGAAAAAATAGATACACTTATTAAAGATTTAAATCTATTTGAATTTAAAAATAGAAAAACTGGAGAACTATCATCAGGTCAAAAAAATAGAGTCTCATTAGCTAAATCTCTTATTAATAGTCCAGAAATTTTATTATTAGATGAACCAACAGCTAGTCTCGATCCTGATACAGGAGATTACATAAGAACTTATATCGAAGAATATGCTTTAAAATACAAGACTACTATTCTTTTAGCATCACATAATATGAATGAAGTTGAGAGATTATGTTCAGAGGTGATGATGATGAAATCGGGTAAAATAATTGATAAAGGTACATGTGAAAGTTTAATCAGTAAACATGGCAGGAAAAATCTAGAGCAAACTTTTTTAAAGCTAGTTAGAGAATAATATGAAGATTAGTAGAATGTATGCATTATCAATTCGTCACCTTTACTTAATTAAAGGATCCTTTCCAAGAATATTAGATTTAATATATTGGCCAACAATTCAGATTATTTTATGGGGTTTTATTTCAAAATTTTTTACAATGTATAGTGATTATTACTCAAACACCATTGGTGTAATTCTAAGTTGTGCAATTCTTTATGACTTTCTCTTTAGATCAAGCATTAGCTTTAATATGTTATTCTTAGAGGAAATTTGGAGTAGAAATTTTACAAATTTATTTGTGGCCCCTTTAAAAGTAAGTGAAATTATAATCGCTTTGACTAGTACAGCTTTGATAAGAACCTTGATAGGCATAGTGCCAGCAATATTATTGATGAGTCCGTTATTTGGGGTTTCAATTCTAAATATGGGTCCTGCTTTACTTTTGCTTTTCCTAAGTTTGTACTTGTTTGGCACAACCTTGGGTATCTTGGTAACATCAGGACTTTTAAGATTTGGCCCAGCTTTTGAAAATACAGCTTGGTCATCATTATTTTTACTTGCACCATTAGGATGTGTTTATTATCCACTTTCTATTCTTCCAGAATGGTTACAATATATATCAAAATTTTTACCTCTAGTTTATATTTTTGAAGAAGCACGGTCTATTTTAATAAATAATGTAATAAACTATGACAACATCATCAAAGCTCTAATGCTTAATTTATTTTACTTCGTTGTTGCTGTAATAATATTTTATTTTTCTTTTTATGGAGCTAGGAAAAAAGGAACACTTGTTAATATGGGCGAATAATTAAATTTTAAGAATTAAGTTAATTAATAAAGTTATATAATAATCTATAAATTTAAAATGGGTTTTTTTATTTCTCTTAAATAGAGAATCAACATAGCAATGGTATTGTAAACGTCTAGCCCACCATTTTTTATTTTTTTTTTGGTAATTTTTTAACGTATCCCCCTTTAAATTTTGATTATAAACAGTTAAATATTTGTCTGATACTACATAATTCTTTTCAAAAAAATAAATATAAATAAATGCTCTTGCATCGAAAAACATTTGATCAAATAGAGATTTTGAAAATGCAATTTTTGTTAAAAGTTTTACTAAAAAGTCTCTTTTAAATGCCATTGTACTTGTAGGACTAAAAAAAGGCCAAGTATGATTTACAAAAATTTTTCTTTTTGGCTTAATTTTCTTCAGAGAAACATTTTTATTATCATATTTGTAAATCGGGTTATCTTGTAGAAAGACAATTTTAGGATTTAAATTAAAAGTTTTAATAGATTGAGAAATTTTATTTTTTAAAAAATAATCGTCTCCATCAAGTAAAAAAATATATTTTCCTTTTGATTTTTTTAAGGAAATATAGATCGAGTTTAATTGATTTAATGGTCCTGAATTAAATTTTTTTTTTTTGTTAAAAATGATCTTTATTTTATTATTTTTATATTTCCTCAAAATATTTTTTGAGTTATCTGTAGATTTGTCATCAAATATAATTAATTCAATGTTTTTATATGTTTGTTTAATGCAACTATTAATACACTTATCTAAGTATTTTTCGTTATTAAAATTATTTACTAAAATAGATACTAAAACATTTTTTTTTCCTATTATCATTATTTGTAAATAATAAACAAACTTTCAAATTTTATAAGTCCAATAATATTCATTTGTTGGTGCGCCTGCAAGGAGTTGAACCCTGAACCTCCAGAGCCGAAATCTGGCGCTCTATCCAGTTGAGCTACAAGCGCTTAACTAATATATACGAGTATTTTAAGATTATATCAAATTTTACTTTACTCAAAATGTAGCTAATAATAAAAAAATAAAATTAAATAATGATAAATAACTTAATGAACTTTGAGGTAAATAAAAAAGACATAAACTTCCGTCTTGACGTATTTTTAAACGAAAAAATTAAATATCTTTCAAGATCAAGGATTAAAAAACTAATTGAGATGAAAAAAGTCAAAATAAACAATGATATCTCCGTATCCTGTTCAAAAAAATTAAAAGAGGGAGATGTGGTTAAAATATCAATTATTAATACAACTGAAGAAACTATTTTGGCAAAAAATATAAAAATAAATATAATTTTTGAGGATAATGATATTTTGATAGTAAATAAACCTAGTGGTCTAACTGTGCACCCCGGGGCTGGTAATAAAGATAATACATTAGTAAATGGATTGATTTATTTATATAAAGACAGTCTTTCTGATGTTAATGGTAAAGTTAGACCTGGAATAGTGCATAGATTAGATAAAGACACTAGTGGATTATTAGTAATCGCAAAAAATAATGAAGCACATTTTAATTTGGCAAAACAATTTGTTAAAAGAGAAATTAAAAGAGAATATATTGCACTAGTATGGGGCAAACTCAGACCACAACATGGTAGGATTGAAACTCTTTTAACAAGAAGTAAAAAAAATAGAAAAATGATGGAAATTGGAATTACAAAAGGTAGAAAAGCCGTCACTAATTATAAAACATTGGAAGTATTTGAAAACGAAGAATCTCCAACATTTAGTTTAATAGAATGTAAACTGGAAACTGGGAGAACACACCAAATTAGAGTTCATATGAGTTATAAGGGCAATAATATACTCGGTGACAAAACATATAAAAAAAAATTTAAATCAATAAGAAATGCTGATGATGAGTTAATTTTCCTGATTAAAAATATAAATAGACAATTCTTACACGCAAAGTTAATAGGCCTAAGACATCCAATATCAGGTAAATATTTAGAATTTAAGACTAATTTACCCAAAGATCTTAATAATATATTAAAAAAACTAAGAAAAACGCAAAATTAAATATATTGTAAATTTAAATAAATTTATTAAATAAATATTACCATGAGAAATTCTACTTACAATTTACCTGCAATATCAAACGAGGCTGGTCTATCGGCGTATTTAACTCAGATAAAAAAATTTCCAATGCTAGATGCGGAGGAAGAATATATGCTTGCAAAAAATTGGAAATCAACTGGTAATTTAAAATCTGCTGAAAAACTTGTTACAAGCCATCTACGTTTGGTAGCAAAGATAGCAATGGGATATAAAGGTTATGGATTACCCTTAAATGAAATGATTTCAGAAGGAAATATTGGTTTAATGCAAGCTGTAAAAAAATTTGAACCAGAGAAAGGTTTTAGATTAGCTACATATGCTATGTGGTGGATTAAAGCGTCTATTCAAGAATACATATTAAGATCTTGGAGTTTAGTTAAAATTGGGACTACGACAGCCCAAAAAAAACTATTTTTCAACTTAAAAAAAATAAAAAATCAAATTGCCCCTAAGTCAGAGGGTGATTTAAGAAAAGACCATGTAGAGAATATTGCTAAAACTCTTGATGTAAGTGAGGAAGAAGTTGTTTCAATGAATAGAAGGTTATCTGGTAAAGAGCAATCACTAAATTCTCCAATAGGTGAAGATGGTGATGAATGGCAAGATTGGGTTGTTGATGATCAAATGGATCAAGAGCTTAAATTCGCGCAACAAGAAGAAATCGAGCAAAGGAAAGATCTTTTGCAAAATTCTATTAAAATTTTAAACACTAGAGAAAAAGAAATACTTCATGCTAGAAGATTGTCTGATGATCCCTCTACATTAGAGGATTTAAGTAAAAAATTTAAAATTAGCAGAGAAAGAATAAGACAAATTGAAAATAAAGCTTTTGAAAAACTACAAAAGCATATGCTTAATGCGGCCAAATCAAAAAATTTATTACCTGTTAATTAAGTTTTAAAAGGATCCTCAATTAAAATTGTATCGTTTCTTTCTGGACTTGTGGATATACTAGATACTTTAGTTTCAATAAATTGTTCTAAATCATTAATATATTTTTTTGCATTTTCAGGTAAATTTTTAAAATTTTTTATACCTTTTGTTGAGGACTTCCATCCTTCGAAGGTTTTATAAATTGGCTTTACTTTCAATTGATCATCTACTGCAGCGGGCAAATAATCAATTTGAGTTCCATTTAATTCATATCCTACACACATTTTAATATGATCTAGATCATCTAAAACATCAAGTTTGGTTAAGGCTATTCCGTTGATCCCAGAAATTTTAATTGTTTGTCTAACTAAAACACCATCAAACCAACCACAACGTCTTTTCCTGCTAGTTACTGTTCCAAATTCTTTACCTTTAGTACCAAGCTCTTCGCCAATTTCGTCTGTTAACTCTGTCGGGAATGGGCCTTCGCCAACTCTTGTTGTATAAGCTTTTGTAATACCTAAAACATAATTTATAGAATTTGGTCCACAACCAGAGCCAGTAGCTGCTGAGGATGCTACTGTATTAGATGATGTTACAAATGGATAAGTACCATGATCAACATCTAGGAGAATTCCTTGTGCACCTTCAAATAAAATTTTTTTTCTTAGGGATTTAAATTCATCAATTTTTTTCCAAACTGGTCTTGAATATTTTAAAATTTCTGGTGCAATTTTTAACAAATCTTCCTTTAGTTTATCTTTATGATACACCTTTTTTCCCAATCCTTTTCTTATTGCGTTGTGATGTAATAAAACAGTTTCTAACCTGTGGTCTAGATTTTCTTCTGATATCAAATCCATTACTCTTATAGATCTTCTTCCTACTTTGTCTTCATATGCGGGTCCAATACCTCTTCTGGTAGTTCCAATTTTAGCTTTTCCGGCGGCGTCTTCTCTAATTTCATCCATCTCTTTATGAAAAGGTAATATTAAATTTGCTGACTCAGATATAATTAAATTTTCAGGACTGACTTGAACACCTTTCGATTTAATTTCTTCGATCTCATCTAGAAAAGCCCAAGGATCAATGACCACACCATTTCCAATTATTGAAATTTTATCTTTTCTTACTATACCTGATGGTAGAAGTCTTAATTTATAGGTAACCCCGTCAATTACTAATGTGTGACCTGCATTATGGCCTCCTTGAAATCTAACTACAACATCAGCTTCACTAGATAACCAGTCTACAATTTTTCCTTTACCTTCGTCACCCCACTGAGATCCAACAACTACAACATTTTTCATTTAATTTTTTTAATTTCAATATTATTTATATGATTTATTGGTCCATGGCCTTTACCATAATTTGGTCCAGATATTATAGCACGGTTAACATAATTTATTCCAAGCTCACAAGATTTCTTTAGAGTTTTTCCACATGAAAAGTACGCAGCTATGGCGCTAGATAATGTGCACCCTGTGCCATGCGTATTTTTTGTCTTAATTTTATTATTTTTAAAGACTTTCTCTTCATATTTATTCAAATATAGATCATATAGATAATTATTTTTTAAATGCCCTCCTTTAAGCAAAACATTTTTTGCGCCAAGACTTAATAGTTTTTTTCCAGCAATATACATATCGTCTATATCTTGGATTTTAGTTTTGGTTAATATTTCTGCTTCAGGTATATTAGGAGTTATCAATGTGACTCTTTTCATCAATTTAGTTTTAATTATTTTAATTGATTTATAGTCAACTAATTTTGCACCTCCTTTTGCAACCATAACAGGGTCTAAAATAATTTTTTTAACTTTTATTTTATTCAAAGAATTTATTACTGTTTCTATTACTTTTGTTGAGTGCAACATTCCTATTTTAATTACATCAGGTTTAATATCCCCAGAGGTAAATTCTATTTGTTTAGATATAACTTTTGTTGGTATTGGTACGATAGCATTTATCCCAGTAGTGTTTTGAGATGTAACTGCTGTTATAGCTGTCATAGCATAGGATCCGAGTGCTGTAATAGTCTTAATATCTGCTTGGATACCTGCACCACCCGATGAGTCTGATCCAGCTATAATTAATATTTTAGAATTTAATTTCAATTTAAGTAATAGATTTTTTTACAACAATTATACATTTTTTTAATAAATTAATATTATAAGACTCACCCATAATTCTTATCATTGGCTCTGTCCCTGATTTTCTAACAAGCATTCTACCATAATTTTTTATCATTTTTTCTGATTTTCTTATAGCCAATTTACATTTTTTTGAATTGATAATAGATTTATCTTTAACATATACATTTTTTAATATTTGTGGTGTCATTTTAAATATATTAAACAGCTGGCTCGCTTTTTTTCCTTTTCTCATACTAAATAAAATTTCTAGAGCAACTAATAAACCATCACCTGTAGTAGCAAATTTACCAAGTATAATATGTCCTGACTGCTCACCACCTAAATTAAAATTTTTTTGTCTCATTTTTTCTTTAACATACCTATCACCAACATCAGCTCTTATAAATTTTATTCTCTTGCTTTTGAGATAGTTTTCTAATCCATAATTTGACATAAATGTTCCAATTACACCTCCTCTTAAAATTTTTTTTTTCTTCCATCTAGTTGCCAACATAGCTATAATTTGATCTCCATCAATAATGTTGCCCTTTTCATCAGATATTATTATTCTATCTGCATCACCATCTAATGAAATGCCTATATTTGCTTTATGCTTTTTGACTAAAGATTTAATTTTACTTGGATAAGTTGAACCACATTTTTGATTAATATTAAATCCGTTTGGTGAGGTGCCGTATTGATAAACTTTAGCCCCTAAGCTTGATAGTAGTTTTGGGCCAGATTTATAGCCAGCTCCATTAGCACAATCTATTGCTATTTTCATTCCTTTTAGACTAAAATTATTTGGAAAATTACTTTTAAGAATTTCTATATAACTTTCATTAGCATTTTCCAGCCTCTCAACTCTTCCAAGAGTTCTTGGATGTGAAAGGTTTTTGATTATTTTAGAGTCAATTAATTTTTCAATTTTTTTTTCAATTTTATCTGATAATTTTAAACCATCTGGTCCAAATAACTTTAAACCGTTATCGTAAAAAGGATTGTGTGAGGCGGTAATCATAATTCCTAAATTTGCTCTCATTTTTTTTGTTAGCATTGCAAGACCATTTGTAGGTAAGGGGCCAAGTGTATAAACATGCATTCCAGCTGATGTCAAACCAGAGACCAATGCTGGTTCTAATGTGTACCCTGATAATCTAGTATCTTTTGCTATAATTGCAGATTGTTTAACTTTGTTTTGATTTTTAAAATATGTTCCTGCTGCTAATCCAAACTTAAAAAACATTTCTCCATTAATTTTTGTTTGATTAACTTTTCCTCTTATACCATCTGTTCCAAAATATTTTTTTGACATTATTAATAAAGAGCCTTAAAAACTTTTATTGCTTGTTTTACCTCGTTTAAATCATGCACTCTTAAAAGTTGCACCCCTTGCATCATCAAATATAAGCATGAGGAAATAGTTCCTCCATATCTTTTTTCGCTATCATTATCTTTAGAAATATCTTTTATAAATCTTTTCCTAGAAGTTCCTACTAATAATGGGTAACCCAAAGAATGAAACAGAGAAATATTCTTTAATAAAGTAATATTATGTTTCATATTTTTTCCAAAACCTATTCCTGGATCTAGTATTATATTATTATGTTTAATTCCATATTCTCTAATTTGTTTTAGCTTATTTTCAAAAAAGTCATAAATATCTAAACATATATTTCTATAATGTGGTTTTATCTGCATATCTTTAGGAGATTTTTGAATATGATGTATCACAAATGGTAATTTTGTTTTTTTTAAAAATTCCAATGTTTTTATATCATAGCTCAACCCAGATATATCATTTAACATGTCCATTTTTGTTTTATAGGCATTTTTCATTACAAAATATTTTCTTGTATCAATAGAAATAAAAGCTTTCAGTTTACTTATTTTTTTTAAGGGTTCTTTGATCCTATTCCATTCTTTTTTTTCTTTTACTGTATTAGCGCCAGGTTTTGTTGACTCACCACCTATATCAATTATATCACAACCTTGTTTAAGTAATTCTCTTGCTCGTTTAAAAGCTTTAATATTATTATTGAAAATACCTCCATCAGAAAAACTATCTGGAGTAGTATTAATTATTCCCATTAACATAGGTTGTCCAGAAAAATTAAATTTCGAAAAAGTTTTTTTTTTTTTAATATTTTTTAAATCGTTAAATATTTTATTTTTTAAATTTTTGTTAAATTTTTTTATATTATCAATTTTAACAGTTTTTTTTGATTTTCTTGATATCAGTTCTATTGTATCAAAAGATATATTTTTATAATTACCCAAAGATAGAGAACTGCTTTTCTTGTTTTTTTTTTTGGAATTATATGAAAAATTACACGCTCTTGTGTAATATTTAGTCATTAAATTAATGGACTATTTTAGGTTTAAGTCCGATGGAACCAAGAGCTGAACCCTTGTCATCATCTTCAACTTTAATATCCTCTTTGTTAGCTGGATAAACATTTTTATTAATAATATCCTCTATTTCTGATCCTGATAATGTCTCATAAGTTAACAAGGCCTTTGCCAATTTATGTAGATCATCGATTTTTTCTGTTAAAACTTTTTTTGCTCTATCGTAACCCTTCTCAACAAATTTTTTTATTTCAGCATCTACTTTTCTCGCTGTCTCTTCAGACATATTTTGTTGTCTTGCAACAGACCTACCTAGAAAAACTTCCTCCTCGTTTTCCCCATAAGCTATTGGGCCTAATTCTTTACTTAAACCTGCTCTCATAACCATAGCTCTAGCTCTTTTTGTAGCCTGTTCAATGTCGCTTACAGCACCTGTTGTTACTTTATCATCTCCAAAAATTATCTCCTCAGCAACTCTTCCGCCCATTGCAATGGCCATTTGTGCATGAAGTTGTTCTCTAGTTTGCGAAACTTCATCTTTCTCGGGAAGTTGCATAACCATACCTAAAGCTCTTCCTCTTGGTATTATTGTGGCCTTGTGAATAGGGTAAGCTGCCTTTTCATTAATTGTAACTATTGCATGACCAGCTTCATGATAAGCTGTTAATTTTTTTTCGTCCTCTGTCATTACCATTGACCTTCTTTCAGCGCCCATCATTACTTTATCTTTGGCTTCTTCAAATTCTAAATATGTAACTATTCTTTTGTTTTTTCTAGCAGCTAATAAGGCAGCTTCATTAACTAAATTTGCTAAATCGGCGCCTGAAAATCCTGGAGTGCCTCTCGCTATTGTTCTTAAATTCACGTCAGGAGCCATAGATATTTTTTTTGCGTGTACTTTTAAAATTTTTTCTCGACCAATAATGTCTGGTAAAGATACAACTACTTGCCTATCAAATCTTCCCGGCCTTAATAAAGCTGGGTCTAAAACATCAGGTCGGTTTGTTGCTGCAATTATAATAACACCTTCATTCGTATCAAATCCGTCCATTTCTACAAGAAGTTGGTTTAAGGTTTGTTCTCTCTCGTCATTACCACCACCTAATCCTGCGCCTCTACTTCTTCCAACTGCATCAATTTCATCAATAAATATAATACATGGTGAATTCTTTTTACCTTGTTCAAACATATCTCTAACCCTAGATGCCCCAACACCCACAAACATTTCTACAAAATCTGAACCTGATATAGTAAAGAACGGCACACCTGCCTCTCCAGCGATAGCTCTTGCTAAAAGAGTTTTTCCTGTACCTGGTGGACCTACTAGGAGACATCCTCTTGGAATTTTTCCACCCAGCCGGCTGAACTTTCTTGGATCTTTTAAAAATTCGACAACCTCTTCAACTTCCTCTTTAGCTTCTTCAACACCTGCAACATCATTAAATGTAACTTTTCCTTTGATTTCGTTCATTAACTTAGCTTTAGATTTTCCAAAGCCCATTGCTCCACCTCTTCCACCTTGCATTTGTCTCATAAAAAATATCCATACAGCAATTAATAAAAGCATTGGAAACCATGAAAGCAATACTCCAAATAAAGAAGGCATTTTTTCATCTATTGGCGATGCAGAAATACTAACACCTTTATCAGTTAAAGTTTGAATTAAGTTTGGATCATTTGGGGAGTAAGTAGTAAAACTTTCCCCATTTGCCATTACACCTTTTATATTGTTACCTTGAATTTCAACTTCAACAACTCTTCCATTATCAACCTCGCTTAAGAATTGAGAGAAAATAATACTGTTATTTTTTTGGACTTGATTTTGAGGGTTTTTAAACATGTTATATAAGCCAATAGTTAAAACTATTATTACAGCCCACATAACTAAGTTTTTGAAATTCATAAGTATAAATTAAGAATAATTATTAATTAAACAAGTGGCAAATTATGCTTATTTTTAAATTTTTTTCTCATTTTCTTTATAAATTAGGGTTAAATTGCCAAATTTTTCAATAATACAGCCATGTAATGTAGTTTTATTAAAATTTTGACTCAAAATTTCCTCTATTATTTTAAGAACCTTTTTTCCTCTTGGAGGATAATATTTTTCTCCCAATCTTGATAAAATATTAAGTAAGGATCTTAAAGATATCTCTATTGGATTTTTAAAGAAAAGCGGGTTTAAAATTAAAAAATTTTTCTTATGAGTTTTAGTAACATTTTTTTTTATATTTTGATCAACGTAAAATTTTATGGCTCTATTTGCTTCTGAAAGATTATTTATTGTCAGGCTTATTTTATCAAGATTTAGTCCTTCATCTGAAAATTCCTCAATCATATTTCTTACCTTTGTTCTTCTAAAAATAGTATTTTTGTTTGTTGGGTCTATAATATAGCTTCCAAAAACTTGGCTAGATATGAACTCTAATTCTGATTTTTTTATATCCAAAAATGGCCTAAATATATTTTTACCACCAATTTTACTATTTAATTCATTAAATGAAACAAAGCCTCCCAATCCTGATCCCCTAAAAATTCTGATAAAAAAATTTTCTATTAAATCATTTCTAGTGTGACCAGTTAAAATTAATTCAGATTTATCTTTTTCCATTTGTTGATAAAGAAGTCTATATCTATTAGACCTAGCATTTGATTGTAAGTTACCCTGCTTAAATTTTTTTTTATACCACCGAATAATTTTTAGATTTATCCCGAAAAATTTTAATTTTTTTTTTAATTTAGTCGCCTCGAATTTTGAGGATTCTCTTAATCCATGATCAATATGGTAAAAGTATATTTTTTTTCTTTGTTCAATTTCGTAACATTTTAAAAAGAAGGCTAATGCCATACTATCTGGACCACCTGAAATTGCACCAGAAAATTTTTTATAATTTTTTAATTTTTTAACATTTTTTTTAAAAAGATTATAACTATGAAATATTCTTTTATTACTGAGATGAGTTAATATTTTTCTATGAATTATTTTTTTTACACTCAAACTTTTTTTCTTCATATTTAGCTTTTTGAATTACTGATTCTTTTGCTTCAGGGTACTGCTTTTTAACGCCAGTAATCATTAAACAACCCTGATCTTTTTCACCAATTTGTACTAGAGATATTCCAAGTTTTAATAAATTTATCGGTGCCTTGTCACTTTCTGGGTAATTTTGATATCCCTCAAGATAAGCTGAGGCAGCGTCAGTATATAGTTGCCTTATTCTAAAAGTTTCAGCGTACCAGTATTGAGCGTTTCCTGCTAAAGAATGGGCAGAGTTTGTTTTAACAAACTCTCTAAAAGCTCTTTCAGCAGTATTATAATCTCCTATTTTAAGAAAGCTAGTTGCAAACTCATATTGTTTTTCAGGCGATGCATCAGGCAAAATTTTTTCTTCAGCAATAAAGTTTTCTGTAACTACAGAACTTGTAGTGTCAATCGACTGAGTTTCCTGCGTGTCAGTTTTGCTTGCCATATCTTTATAAGAAACTGCACCTAGATCTTGTGGTTCAGTAGATCCTGGCAAGATTTGTTTTTTGTCATCGTTATTTGAATTTGAAGTAACTTTTTCAGCTTCCAGACTGATATTTTTATTTACATTTTTTTCAATTTGTTGGAAACGCAATTGATTGTCTGCTTGAATTTTTGACAGTCTAGTAGATAATTTATCTAGTTTAAAATTTATTTCTTCAAAATTATTTGTTAAATTTTGAAATTGACTTTCTATTTCAGAAAGTTTTAACAAATGTCTAGTTAAAGCATCCTCGGTATCGGATTGGTTAGAAAGATTTTCTGCTTCAATATCAGATTTATAATTTTCAGAGTAGACAGCTTTTTCTAGGGTTTTAATATCACTCTGTATCAATTCTAATATTTCTTTTAAGTTATGATTGTCAGATAAAGATATATTAATTGAGCAAGTATATAATATAGAAAAAAAAATAATTCTTTTTAAAACTTTCATGCTTTTATTTGTAATAATAAAAATGGCAAAAAAAAGACCCTAGAGTAAATCTAGGGTCTTTAAATTATTTAATTAAATTTAGTTTGCTTTAACAGTTACAGATCTTCTATTTTTAGACCAAGCTAAAGGATTTGAACCTGAATCTACAGGTCTCTCTTTACCGTAACTAATTACTGAAATTCTGTTTGATGAAATTCCGTAAGTCATTAAATAGTCTTTTGCTGAATTAGCTCTTCTTTCACCTAAAGCCAAGTTATATTCTCTTGTTCCTCTCTCGTCTGCATGTCCCTCAAGAACAACATTAATCTTTGGATTTTTTCTTAACCAAGCAGCTTGTTTTCTAAGTGTATCTCTAGATGCAGTAGTTAAAACTGATTCATTAGTTGCAAAGAAAACTCTGTCAGGTACACCGCTTGCAAGATATTCTACGGTATCAGTTCCTGTATAGACATCACCTTGCATTTGGGAGTCCATTTTTTTTTGTGTTGCACATGCTGATAACAAAAAGCTTACAGCAATTGCTAAGATGACATTCTTAAAAATTTTGTTTGAAATCATACTGCTCCTTAATTAGTAATTCTTTATATTTTAACTTTTTCACAACTAAATAGATCTTTCAAGCATAAAAATCAATTTAAATGATAAGAATTTATGACCAAATTAGGATTAATTTGTTAATAATGAAGACCAAGAGGGGTCGGATCCATCTGTTTCTGTAGATATCTGTCTTTCGTTATATCCGGTTAAGTCTATTGACCATAACCTCGCTGAAAAACCCTCGCCTTTATCATCTGTCTTTGTTTCCCTATAAAAAATAAGTACTCTTCCGTTAGGTGACCACGAAGGTGCCTCTTGATAATAGTTTTCTGTTAGTAACCTTTCACCCTTTCCATCTGTTCTCATTACTCCAATATAAAATTTACCTTTATGAAGTTTGGTAAATGCTATTAGATCTCCTCTAGGTGACCAAACTGGAGTTCCATAAAGTCCTTTCCCAAATGAAATTCTTTTAACATTCGTGCCATCACTTTTCATTGTATAAATCTGCTGGAAACCACTTCTGTCTGAGTTAAATGTAATATATTTTCCATCTGGCGAATAGGATGGAGATGTATCAATTGATGGATGATTAGTAATTCTTTCGACTAATCTAGTTTCTAGATCCATTGTAAATATTTCTGAATTTCCATCTTTAGCAAAACTCATAATAATTTTCTTACCGTCAGGTGAAAATCTCGGAGCAAAAGTCATTCCAGGAAAATCTCCTACTACTTCCTGAATTCCAGTTTCAATATCTAATAAATAAACTCTGGGCAAATTTTTAAAATAAGAAAGATAAGTAACCATTTGGTTAGTTGGATTGAATCTAGGTGTAAGGACAAGTTCGTTTCCCAAAGTTAAATATTTAGTATTAAAACCGTCTTGATCCATTATCGCTAATTTTTTAATTCTTTTTGTCTTTGGACCTTGTTCGGCGACATAAATTATTCTTGTATCAAAATAACCTTTTTCACCTGTTAATCTTTCATAAATTTTATCTGAAATAATATGTCCTACTCGTCTCCAGTTCTTGGGTACAGTAGTAAAAGCTAAAGCCAATATTTCTTTTCCAGCAAGAACATCCCACAATCTGAATTCAACTCTTAATTTTTCATTCTCTAACTTTATTTGTCCAGTTACTAAAGCTTGCGATTTAATTAATGCCCAATCCTCAAATCTTGGTTTTAAATGTGCAACATCAGGTTTTTGTAAAAAAGCTTTTTTTTCAATTGGATTAAATAGACCTGTAGTTTTAAGATTGTTCTCTACAACCTCTGATATTTTTTCTCCTAATTGAATTATTTCAAAATTATTTTTTAATTTTTTGTTAGTATTCTCGTCCGAAAACAAAGGTGATACCGCTACAGGTAGAGGATTTAAATTTCCTCTTGTTATATCTACCTCTATAACCGAGTTAGCCTCAGTAAAAAGTAAAAAAGTAAAAAATAATTTAATGAAAACTTTTCTAATCATCCCTCAAGCATTTCCCTTGCATCAAAATTTAATTGTAAATCTTTCCACCTCTCATACCCTGTTGAAGGCACTCTTAAAGGCTGACATAATTGAATAGCTCTAAGAGCACTCTCTGCTAAAACTCTATAAAAATTTTGTCCTGGCATATTCATACGTGCATGATCAATTATTTCTGAATCTATTATTGTTCCATCTGGTTTTAATTTCAATTTAATTCTAACTAACAAATTTTCGTTATAAGGCAATCCCAGAGGTATGCTCCAACAACCAAAAATTTGAGCTTTTAAAGCATCCTCCTCGCTTAAAGTTAATCCAGAAATATCCATTGATTTATCCTGTGATTGAGTAATTTTTTTATTCTTAATATTTGTTTCAGCCAAATTCTCTTTCGATTTATCAATTAAAGCTGCAATATCATTAGGATTAAAAATCTCTTTTTTTTCGAATTCTGATACTTGTTTGATTTTATTATCATCTATCTCAGGATTTTGTTTTTCCTCAATTTTTTTAATTTTTTCGACTTTTTGATCTGGCAACGGAATGGCATCTGGCTTAATTTTTTTCACCTTTTTTGGAGGCGCTTGCTCTGAGACTAATTTTTCATCTTCTTTTATTTTTTCAATTATTTTTTTTGCTTTTGGTGCAAATGGTATATTTGTTTTGTCTTTGATCTGTATAAGTTCAACTGATATTATTGGAGGTAAATCCAAAGGTTTTTTTACAATAAATGGCAAACTTAACAAAGTAAAAATAATTATGAACACATGTAAACCTGTTGAAATTAACACGCTTTTGTACATGTGATTATCTCTCTTTATATGGTTCTGATATCAATGCTACTTTTGTAAAACCTGAACCAGATAACATTCCCATTATTTCTAAAACTCTGCCATAATTAATTGTTTTGTCTCCTCTTACATATATTCTTGTATCGGTTCTATTCTTTGATACAGCCAGAATTTTAGGAATAATATTATCGTACTCTACCTTAGACTCTTGTATAAAAATTTCTCCTTTAGAATTAATCGTTAAGGTTAAAGGTTCTTGTTCCTCTGGAAGAGAGTCTGCTGAACTTTCTGGCAAGTCTACCTGGACACCAACAGTTAAAAGAGGAGCTGTAACCATAAAAATTATTAAAAGAACCAACATAACATCAACAAATGGGGTTACATTTATTTCACTTATAGGTTCGTTGTACGATCGTTTTAATTTGAAGGCCATTTAATTAAATAATTGAGGAAAATCTTCTAGAGAAGTTTTCAAGTTTTTGAAAATATTTTCTAGAGTCATTGCTAAACTTATTGTAAGCAACTACTGCCGGTATTGCTGCTAACAAACCTAATGCTGTAGCAAAAAGAGCTTCCGCAATACCAGGAGCCACAATTGCAAGACTTGTATTTCTAGAAATAGCAATTGACTGAAATGAATTCATAATGCCCCATACTGTTCCAAACAAACCTATAAAAGGGGATGTTGAACCAACAGAAGCTAAAAAAGTAAAATTTTTTTCTATAATATTCATTTGTTTTTCTATATTTGATTGAAGAGTACTATTAAGTCTTTCTGATAAATTACTTCTTGATCTAACTTTTATAACTGATTGCATCGTCCCTCTAAAAACTTTAGCCATTGGATCATCTAGATTTGCAGGCATGCTATTAAAAAAGGTTTCTGCAGACTTTGATTTCCAAAATTTATCTTCAAATTCTTCTGAGGACTTATTTATTTTTTTAAAAAGTTTATGCTTATCTATTATTATTGCCCATGAAAAAATTGATGCTGCGATTAATATAAGTATTACACTCTTAACAATAATATCTGCTCTTAAAAAGAGTTTGAAAATTGAAAAGTCTGTACTTGTTAATCCAACTGCTTGTGAGGTGATTTCAGCTTCCATCTGAGATCTTTCACACTAAATTGTGTCATCAATTTGTCTTAAATTTTAGCTTATATCTTCTAATTTATGAGTATTATTAAAAAAA
>CACFYR010000003.1 GCA_902570505.1 uncultured Pelagibacteraceae bacterium
GGAATAAAAGTAGATAGACCAGTACCAATATTACATAACCAAAATATATCAACACCAGATTGGACTGCAGAGTCAATGTTTGGATGTATGCCTGCTAGAGATATTTTACTGACTGTAGGTAATGAAATGTTAGAAGCCACTATGAGTTACAGATGTAGATGGTTTGAATATTTAAATTATAGACCTTTATTACAAAAATATTTTAATGAAGACCCTAATATGAAGCACGAAACAGCACCAAAACCTAGACTTACCGACTTAGATTATAGAAAAGATTATTTGTCAGATAAAATAGGTGTTAAAAAAAGATTAGAGTGGACAAAAGACAAATTCTTTGTGACCACTGAAGAGGAACCATTATTCGATGCTGCAGATGTTTTGCGATTTGGAAAAGATTTGATTGTACAACATGGATTTACGACAAACCTTAAAGGTATTGATTGGTTGAAAAGACATTTTAGTAAACATAGAATTCATGCTGTAAATTTTCCTGGTGACCCATATCCAATTCATATTGATGCAACTTTTACACCTTTAACAGAGGGAATCATAATAAACAATCCACAAAGAAAATTACCAAATGAACAAAGAAAACTTTTTGAAAAAAATGGTTGGAAAATTATTGATGCTGCACAACCAGCACATAATTCGCCACCACCACTATGCTATTCGTCCGTTTGGCTGTCAATGAATGTGCTTATTTTGGATCCTAAAACTGTATGTGTTGAAAAAAGTGAAGTTTATCAGGCAGATCAAATAGATAAATTAGGCTTAGAAGTTATCCCTATAGATTTGAGGGATGCCTATGCATTTGGAGGAGGCCTTCATTGTAGTACTGCAGATGTGTATAGGGAGGGTGAGCTTAAAGATTACTTTCCCAATCAATAAAATGACAGTTTTTGCCTCAGATAATGTAACGTCAGCTTGTCCTGAAATAATGCAAGCAATTAACAATGCAAACAAAGGTCATGTCGACTCATATGGACATGATCAATGGTCTAAAAATCTTGATAAAAAATTTTCTAATTTGTTTGAAAAGGATGTAAAGGTTTTTACAGCAGTTACAGGAACAGCAGCTAATTCATTAGCATTATCATCAATTACGCCTTCATATGGGAATATTTATTGCCATAAAATATCACATATAAATGTTGATGAATGTGGCGCTCCTGAATTTTTTACGGGAGGTGCAAAATTAATTACCTTAGATGGAAAGAATGGAAAGTTTTCTGCAGAGGAGTTAAATAAAAATATTAGAGGATCTGGAGTTGTTCATAATACTCAACCATCAACCGTCAGCATCACTCAATCATGCGAAACAGGTGTAGTTTATCAAATAAATGAGATAAATGAAATTTGTAAAATTGCTCATAAAAATGGAATGAAAGTACACATGGATGGAGCTCGGTTTTCAAACGCAGTTGTATCGTTAAATAAATCCCCTGCTGAAATGACTTGGAAATGTGGAATAGATATCTTGACTTTTGGTGGAACTAAAAATGGCTGTTTAGATGCTGAAGCTATAATTTTTTTTAACTCAGAAGATGTTGGCAACTTTCATTACCTTCAAAAAAGATCTGGGCAACTTTTGTCAAAAATGAGATTTCTTTCTTGTCAATTAGATGCTTATATCACAAATGATTTATGGTTAAAGAATGCTAAACATTCAAACTTTATGGCAAAACAATTAAGTGATAAATTATCTAGAATTAATAGTATTGAATTAGCCTATCCCACAGAGTCAAATGAGATATTTATAAAAGTACCAAAATCAATCCAAGATCACTTAAATAAAAATGGATACTCGGTAACTCCAGATGAAATGTTTGATGGATCAATTAGATTTGTGGCAGCTTGGAATACTACTCAAGAGGATGTTAATTTACTAATCAGCAAAATAGAAGAAAAGTTATAATTTTAAATTTTTTTGTTATCTAGCGTTGCAGGAGTGTCAGGATCAAGCTCTAGTCCTGCAGGAGTTATTGTTGCTGGGATAGGTGTAAAAGTTGAGTCGGGATTAACAACTACTTCTCTCACTCTCATTCTATAAACACCAAAGATACCAATGAGCAAATGGAAAACTATCAAAAAAATAAAAAAACCGTTTAAGTCAAAAGTTTTCATAAATATTGAACATAATATTGGACCAGATATAGCTCCAAACCCAAAAATTAACTGTAAACCTCCTCCAGCAACAACAAATTTATCTTTTTCAACAAAGTCATTTGTATGAGCTAGATTTAGAGAAAATAATGGCAAACAAAAACTAGTATACATGCCTACAAATAAAAAAAATAATACTTTTTTAAAATGCATCTCTGACAACCAGTAAATATTTTCTATTGGATCATTAGCAGTTAATATTGCTAGGAAGGCTAAAAAAGCTGCCGAGAAAGAGGTTATTACAATTATAGATCTTCGATCGTATTTGTCAGATAAATATCCAATTGGCCATTGTCCAAGCACACCAGATATTGTTGATATAAAAAGTAAAATCGAAGTTTCAAATAAATTTAAATTAGCTTTTGTTGCATAAAAAGCAATTAGAGAGAAAAAACCTCCATGAATAATACCAGTACAAAAAGAACTAACACTACCTAATGGAGAAATTTTATAAAGCTCAGCTACACTCATTGTTCCTATTTTTTTAAATTTTGGTGCAGACCTTTTTGTCAAAAGTATTGGTACTAACGCTAAAGAGAGTAAAACTGAGACCAATATAAAAGGCTCATAATTTATGGGATCACTTACATTTAATAGAAGCATTCCTATAGAAAGACCTAGATAAATAACAATCATATATGCAGATAAAAGTTGACCTCTATTTTTATTAGTTGCACGATCGTTTAACCAACTCTCGCTAACTACATAGCAACTGACTAAACTTATACCCGTTATAAATCGACTTATAGTCCACATAAATGGGTTCACGTAAGCTACTGCTAATAATGCGCTCAAGGAAGCTAGAGACGCAAAAGCAGCAAATACTCTTATATGCCCAACTTTTGATACTAATGTTGGAGTTGTTTTGGAACCAACGAAATAACCAATATAATATCCAGACATAAATAAACCAGTTGTAATTACACTAAAGTTTTCAATAACTGATCTTATGCCCATTACTTGAAGTTGAAGACCGTGAGCAATCATCATAGTTCCAATGCCTATAAATAATGCCCATGATCTAGTTACCTCTTTTTGCATTTATATTTTTATTTAATTTATTTATTTTTGGGCTAACTAGATTTGATTTGTGTTTTTTTTAAGGCTAAAAAAGAATGTATACCTATTGTAATAATAATAATTACTCCACCAATAATAGTCTGTATACTCGGCTGTTCTTTAATTATAACCCATACCCAAATAGGGCCCAATATTACCTCAAGTAAAAAGAACAAATTTACCTCTGGAGCCGATATAAATCTAGGAGCAATAGTAACTAAAACAAATGGTATTGCTACACACATAACACACATTAATGGTATGATGATCTTATCTGTCCCTAATAATTCAAAATCTTCTACAAAGAAAAATGCAAATATTGCGACTACAAGTTTTCCAATAACTGCCGAAGGTACTAAATCAACATTTTTTGCGTATCGGGCCAAGTTAGCATTAATGGCTAAGCCTAAAGCAGTAATAAAGCCAAAAACATCTCCTAAAATATTTCCTAACTGGATAGAATCATAAAATATAAATGTTACAGAAAAAAAAGTAATAAATATTGCTATCCAAGTTTCTCTATTTGTAGGCTCCTTTAAAAATACAGCTGCCAATATAGCAGACAGCATAGGTGCCATAGCTACCATGATTAATGTATTTGCTACATTTGTGTTTTGAATTGAAATAATGAATGTGATATTGCAAATAGAAAAACTGATAACATATAAAATTCCTGCATAGCCAATTTTAAATAATGCGTTAAAAAAATTTTTTTTATAAAAAATTATAAGTCCAATTAAAACTACAAGAAATGGAATTGCTCCTCTATAAAATAGTAACCCCCATGTTCCAATATCGGATAGTCTAATAAATAAAGAGTCTGGCGTTATAAACATTACCCCAATAAATGCTAAAAGGGAGCCTTTGTATTGATCTGATAAATTTTTAAACATTAAGAAGGTTTTCTAAATAATTTTTAATTTCATTAATTTCTCTTAGTTTTTTAGAACATGTTTTATTTTGGCAAATTATTACATAAAATTCATCATCATTTCTTTGGTGTATAATTGTCGAATTAATTATACTGTTTATATTTAATTCTTTGAATATTTTTTTATACTTACTATAATTGCCATTAAAAGTGATGGTAATATTATTTTCACATATATCTAATACTTTAATATAACTAAACATTTGAGAAAAATTATAATTTAGATAAGAATGAAATGTTTTAGATAGTATCTCTATTTTGGTTTGCCATCGGTTGTCGAAAGTAATATTTTTTAATTTGTTGCAAACCTCAAGATAGACACTATTACCATTTGGAATATTGTTATCTGAAATGTCTATGGGGTTTACAAATAAGTCGTTATTTTTGATTATATTTTTTTGAAGAAGTGCGTGTTTATCGTTATAAAATAAATGCCAAGCTTTAACCATAATACTTTCACAAAGATTTAAAGCTTCTGTGTCATTTTCAAGCTCATACATTGAAATTAGTAGCAAAGATAAGTATGAATAGTCTTCTAAAAACACATTAATCTCGTCATCATTATTATAGCAGTGATAAATATTATCTTTTAGCTTGGTTATTAATTTTTGAGCAGACTTTAAAGTATTTCTATAAAGATTTTCATCTTTTAAAATTAAAGAAGAATAAAAATTTGAATATAACCAATAACAATTTAAATCAGTCTGAATTTTGTTGTCAAAAAAGGGCTTGATTCTTTTATCTCTCTCAATTTCAAGTATTTCTTTTGCAATTTCTAAATTTTTAATTTCATCACTTTCTGATTTAATATTTTCTCTTTCGACTAAAATATTTAATCCCTCAAAATTTCCTTTCTCAGAAATATCATAAAATTTATTAAATATATCAAATTTTTCTTTTAAGAGATTTTTAATATCTTGGTATTTCCAGGTGTAATATTTCCCTTCGACACCCTCGCTATCCGCATCTAACGCAGAACCCAAAAAACCATCTGCAGAATTAAATTCAAAATTTATAAACTTTATTGTTTGTTTTAATTTATTTTTTAAATAGTTTGACTCAATATTACCAAGGTAGTGACTTAAAAGTTGAACGTATTGAATATTATCATATAACATTTTTTCAAAATGAGGGACTATCCATTTATCGTCAACGGTATATCTTGATATTCCACCTTTTAAATGATCATAAATTCCCCTAGATGAAATTTTTGTAAGTAAAGTTTCAACCGGTTTTAAATATTTTTTATTTTGCTTTAATGTATAAAAATAAAATAAAGTTTGAAAAACATAAAATTGTGGAAATTTTGGTGCACCTTTAAATCCTCCATTTTCGTCGTCTAAGTATTGTATAATTTTTTCAGCATAAGGCTCTAAGTCTTGTTTTAAAACTGAATTTTTCCTATTAAAATCATTAAATATTTCTTTTAATTGATATACTTGTGAAATAATTTTTTCTCTATTTTCATTGTAAACTTTTGAAACATTTATTAGCACTTGATCGAAACTTGGCCTCCCTTGAAGCTCTTTTGGAGGAAAATATGTGCCTCCAGTAAATGGTACTCCATTTTCGTCTAAAAACATTGATAGAGGCCATCCCCCTTGAGCTCCTGTTAATATACTTAGGCTCTTTTGAAATATTCCATCTAAATCTGGTCTTTCTTCTCTATCTACTTTAATGTTAATAAAATTTTCATTCAATATTTTTGCTGTATTAATGTTTTCAAAACTTTCGTGTGCCATTACATGACACCAATGACAGCTAGCATAACCCACACTTAAAAATATTGGTTTTCTCTCTTTTTTGGCTTTGTTTAAAGAAACTTTGTTCCATGCAAACCACTCAACTGGATTGTTTGAATGTTGTCTTAAATATGGACTACTCTCATTTTTAAGTTGATTAGACAATTTAAAAATGACTGTAAGGTTTTCTTGAAAAAATATTTTTTACCATAGGTGCAAAATGCTCTAAAGGTAAACTTTTAAAATTTGGATCAAATGATGACTGATCATATTTTTCACAAAAATCTACGGTTGCTTGATAATATTTGTGATCTTTATATTTTTCTCTTAAATTTCTATTTTTTCCTAAATGATGTGCATAATAGTAAGCTTGAAATTCGCCATGTTTTTCTATTATCCAATGTGTTTTTTCAGAGACATAAGGCTTCAGAATGGTTGCGGCATATTCAGAATGGTTCATCGGAGCTAATTCGTCACCAATGTCATGTAATAAAGTTGCAACTACCATTTCCTCACTTTCACCAGCATTAAAAGCTCTCGTGGCACTTTGTAAAGAATGCTCTAGCCGGCTTACCTGGTATCCCTCTAAAGTTTCAGTTAATCCAGACATAAACTTTAAAATTCTATCTGCAGTTTGATTTACATATTTTCTTTCATGTTCATCAAGAAATAAATAGTCTTCTTTAGTCCCTTTTTTCATTTCTGTAAAACTTACTTTTTTCATTTTAATTATTTGATCCTGTGCTTAACAGAGACAATTGAGTAATTTTTTCTTCTCCTAACTCATCGATTATTTTGACAGGGTAATCTCCTGTAAAATAATGATCAGTCAATTGAGGGTAATCGTCATTTCTCTTTTCAAAACCCATAGCTTTATACAAACCATTCAAAGATAAAAATTTTAAAGACTTTGCTTTAACATATTTACAAATCTCATCTACTGACATATTTGCTGCCAACAACTCTTTTTTGGATGGCATATCTATTCCGTAAAAATCAGGAAATTTAATTTCAGGAGAGGCTATTCTTAAATGAACTTCTTTAGCACCTGCTTCGTATAACATGTTCACAATCTTATAAGAAGTTGTACCTCTAACAAGAGAGTCATCAACTAATATAATTATTTTATTTTTAATTGATGATTTATTTGCGTTTAATTTTAATTTTACACCAAGACTTCTAATTTTTTGGGCTGGCTCAATAAAAGTCCTACCAACATAATGATTTCTTATTAGTCCTAAATCAAATTTAATATTTTTGTTCTGCGAATATCCAAGTGCAGCTGCATTTCCAGAGTCTGGAACAGGTACTATTAAATCAGCATTAATATCGTCTTCTTTTGATAATTCTGAACCTAGCTTCTTTCTGTATTCATATGCAGTTATCCCATCGATCAAACTATCAGGTCTTGAGAAGTATATATATTCAAAAACACATGGACGTTTTTTTCTCTTAGGAAATGGTTTAAGACTTTTTAATTCGTCATTTTCTATATAAACAATTTCCCCATTTTCTACTTCCCTTACGAACTTTGCACCAATAATATCTAAAGCACACGTCTCTGAGGTAAATACATATGAATTTTTTAATTTTCCAATTACTAAAGGTCTAATGCCATATGGATCTCTTACACCAATTAGAGTATTTTGAGCAATCATAACAAGCGCATATCCACCTTGAATTTGAAATAAAGTCTCAATTATTTTGTCTATTGTTGTTGATCTCTTAGACTTTGCAATTAACTTGACTATAGTCTCAGTATCGGAGGTAGTATAAAAAATAGATCCATTCTCTACCATTTTTGTTCTTAAAGTTATAGCATTTGTCAAGTTACCATTATGTGAAACAGCGATACCACCCGCATTCGTATCTGCATAAAATGGTTGAACATTTCTTAGCGTAGTTCCTCCTGTTGTACTATATCTGTTGTGCCCTATAGCGTAATTGCCTGGCAATTGTTTTAAAACTGTTTCGTTATTAAAGTTATCACCTACTAAACCAAATCTCTTTTCAGAATGATATTTTTTACCATCAAATGAAACTATTCCACATCCCTCTTGCCCTCTATGTTGTAATGCATGCAAACCAAGTGCAGTCAATGTGGAAGCATCTTTTGTATTACTTATTCCGAAAACACCACACTCCTCTTTTAATTTAGGATTATATATTTTCAATTTTCTCTTTAGTCTCTTCATGTTCTTTTTTACTTGGAAATTCTTTTATAAGAAAACTACTACCTTTTTCAACCCATTCAAAGCTAAATGATTTATCTAAATTTATAGGCCATCTATCATAATTATAAACTATATTAATGGTTGTAAATATAAAAACTGCGATGACATAACCTCTAACGAATCCGAACAAAAAACCGAAAAATTTATCGAGACTGCCTATTCCTGAATATTTTATAACTTTGCTTATGCTACGATTAATTAATAATATAATAAAAATTGAAACAACAAAAATACTTACTGATAATATGATATTTAAAATATACTCGTTATCTATAATGTCTAAAACATAAGGTTTAATTTTTGGAAACAAAAAAAGTGTCACTAGATAAGCAAATATCCATTTACTTGCTACTAAAATACTTAAAGTAAAACCTTGTCTAAAGCATTTTATTAAAGACAGGATAAGTATTGTCAAATAAATAGCATCAAAAAATGTTAAATACTCTTCTAGAGTTTTTATAATTTCCATTTACTTTTCAATACCAAAAGGTTTAAATGTTGTTAATAGACAAGGTAACAAAGTCAGCACTAGCAACATTGCAAACATCATAGCAATACCTGTAAATACACCAAAGTATATAGTTGGAATAAAATTTGAAAAAACTAAAATTGAAAAACCAAATACGATTGTAATTGAGGTATTAATGATAGCAACACCTACTGTTGAGTGACAAATTTTTATTGTTTTATTATAATTTTTTATTTTGGCAAATTCCTCTCTAAACCTATAAATATAATGAATACTATTATCAACAGCTATTCCAATTGTTATGGCTGCTATAGTAATAGTCATCATGTCCAGGGGTATATTAAATATTCCTATTACTCCTAATATAAAAAAGGCAGCTATAAAATTAGGAACCACCCCAATAACGGAAAGTTTTGTATTTTTAAATAAAACAATGAACATCAAAAAAATTGCAATCATAACAAAACCTAGTGTCAGAATTTGAGATTTGAATAGACTTTGTAACAAATTGTTAAATATGATTAAAACACCCGCAAGTTTAAATTCTTCTTCTTTTAAATTTAATTTATTTTTTAAATCGTAATTGATCTTATTAATTAACTCATTTCTTCTGAGATTTTTGTTCGAGTCCTTCAATCGGAGACTTATACGGGCTTCCGAATTTTCAATAGATATATACGGCGTTACTATTTCATTTTTAATATTTTCTGGTAATTTAGTGTACAAAACACCCATTTCTAAGCTACCCAAAGGTTTATTGTTATTTAATCCTTCTGCAACTTTTAAAACGGATCTAAAAGATAAAACTTTTCCCACATGCTCCAAATTTTCAAGATAATTGTGAACTTTTTCTATTTTTTCTATTTTGTTTGATGTGAACCAATATTTCTCATTATCAATTTCTTCTTCTCCCCAATCTTCTTCCTCTTCATTTGAAATTTTAGTTTTTTCATCTTTTGGAAATTTTAGAATTACCTCTAGAGGTGTTGTTCCTCCTAATTCTTTATCAATTAACTTCATTCCTTGATAAATTTCTGTATCTTTATCAAAATAATTAATAAAGCTATTTTCTACTTTAAGATTTGTAATACCCAATGCACTAATTAATATTACAACTACGGTAAATAAATAAATTAATTTTTTATTACTTTGAGCAAATAAAGATAAAAAACTTGAAATTTTAGACTCATCATTATTTCTTTTAATACTAAAAATATTTTCCTCTGTTAAAATATTTATTAAACTTGGAAGCAGAGTAAAAGTTGTAATTATTGAGGCAATAAGCCCAATAGTCATCATCCAACCAAAATCTATTACAGGTCTTATTCCACTAAATATTAGCGATAGAAAAGCACAGATAGTCGTCAACCCAGTATATAATATTGGCAGAAACATTTTACTTGTAGCCATTTCAGTTATTTTATTCTTTGGAGTATTTGGGGAATTTTTTTTTAATTGTAGAAACCTTGTACTAAGATGAATATTCATTGCCATAGTGAGAATTAACATTAATGCTATAAAGTTTGATGAGATAACTGTTACTTTCCATCCAAGAATTCCCAACAAACCCAACATGACTGTTACTGAAAAAAGACAACTAGTTAATGGAACTATAACCCAAACTAATTTTCTAAATACATACCATAAAGTTATAATGATAAATAAGAATACTCCTATTCCAAAGATAAGAATATCATTTTTAATAAATGTCATCATATCATCGGCAATCATAGGTATACCACCAAGATATATTTTAGCATCTTTTCTATAATCATTAATTACATTTCTTATTTCATTTATATTTTCATGATTTTCTATTTTCTTTAATTCTTTGTACTCTTTTAAATTTTTTTCATCTGAAATTTCATTAATTTTTTTATCGTCTTTAATATAAACTACTATTCCTGAGGTTTTTCCGTCCGCGCTGATTATAAAGTTTCTAAAAACTGGACTGTTCAATATTTCTAAAAAACCTTTTTTACGATCAATACCTTCGCTTTTAAGTGTGCTAAAATTCTTAAGTTTATCACTTAAGGTTTCATCCGTGCTATTTAATAATGGTACATCTAATATGGTAATTACACTGTGGACCCATTCCAAACTTTGAAGTTTATATTTTAAACTTAACAAATTATTTATAGATTTATCAGACATCATGTCCTCATCAGGTGAATAGGTTAAGACAAGAAATTCTTTTGAATTGTACCTTTTATTTATTTCATTTAAATACTTAAGATCAGGATCACCATCAAGTAATAGTGTTTCTGATGATGCATCTAATTTGAAATCCTTAGAAAAATAAAGTGCAAATATAAAGATTATAGCCAAGATTCCTAAAATAGACTTTGGATTATTTGTAATATTTTTTTGATAGAAGTTAGCTAACATCTAGTTAACTTATATATTTAAATTTAATTATTTTGAATATCTTTAAATTTTGTGAACATAGCCTCAAATTCAAGAAATACGTTACCTGTTGGTCCATGTCTTTGTTTCCCAACTATAATTTCAGCCATATTTGACACCTCACCCATTTTTGCTTGCCATTCTGCATACTCCACTGTTGCAGGTCTTGGCTCTTTTCTCTCTAAATAATATGCTTCTCTATACACAAACATCACAACATCTGCATCTTGTTCAATTGAACCCGATTCTCTCAAATCAGCAAGTTGGGGCTTATTGTTATCCCTCTGTTCAACGGCTCTTGATAACTGAGATAAAGCCAATACTGGAACAGAAAGTTCTTTTGCTAATGCCTTAAGACCTTGAGTAATTTCTGATATTTCTTGTACTCTTCCATCTCTTCTTGAGTTTACCGCTGTCATTAACTGAATATAGTCAACTACTACCAATTCAAGACCATGTATCCTCTTAATCCTTCTAGCTCGATTACTTAATGCAGCAATGCTTATTGCTGGAGTTTCATCAATAAACATAGGAAGATCTGCGATATTTTTTGAAGTTTCCAAAAACTTGTCAAATTGCTCTTCAGAAATTTTACCCCTTCTGATATCGTTTGATTTTATTCTTGATTGCTCCGCTAAAATTCTTGTAGATAATTGTTCAGAAGACATCTCTAACGAAAAGAAAGCAATGGATGATTTTTTTCCTGTTTCTTGAATTTTTTTTGCTGCATTAAATGCAATGTTAGTTGCCAACGCAGTTTTACCCATCGAAGGACGTCCTGCTATAATTACTAAATCAGATTTATGTAATCCACCTAAACGATCGTCTAGGTCTCTCAAACCGGTTGGAACTCCAACGATACCTTCTTCATTTTTGTAGGCACTTGAAGCCATATCAATAGTCATTTTAAGAGCATCATCAAATTTTATTAATGACGATGCAAAAGCACCTTTTTCGGCTAGATCAAAAAGGGATTTTTCAGATTGCTCAATAATTTTTTGCCCGTTATTATCAATTTCATTTCTTTTAGCTAAATCTATTGTATTCTCTGATATTTTTATTAATTCTCTTTTTACAAACAAATCATAAATTAACTTTGAATATTCAATTGCTTGACGATTTGATGTTGAGAACCTTGTAATCTTAACAAGATATTCTGGTATATTTAATTTGTCTTTTTCATTTTCAAAATAATTTTTTAATGTAATTGGATTTGCTAGCATTCCAGAAAAAATAAGTTTTTCTATAGCATTAAATATTTTTTGGTGCATTGGATCATAGAAATTTTTTGAGACTAAATAAGTATTTACGTCATCAAATATTTCATTGGATATTAAGATTGAACCTATTACTGACTGTTCTGCTTCAATATTGTTAGGTAATTCATTAATTTGATCTCGAACTATATCAACTTTAACCATAGTTTATTAAACAACTAATTTAATGATTGATCAATGATTGAAATTACTTGGGGAAAAGATTGTATAATTAATTATTTTTTTCGTCAGAAATTACGTTAATATATATATTGGTTTGTACTTCTGAATGTAAATTGATAAGTATTTTAAATTTTCCTATTGATCTAATTTCCTTTACAGGTTGAATTAATGAAGAATTTATATCTATATTTGCTAGTTCCTTAATCAATTTAGATATTTCTGTTGGTTTCACCGAACCATATAATTCTTTATTTTCTGTACAAAGCTTTCTTACATCAAAAGTTTTTTTGTCTAGTTTATCAGCAATATCTTTAGCGCTTTTCTTCTTTTCAATATCTTTTTTATTTAAATCTTTTTTAATTTTTTCTACATTTTCGATATTTTTTTTGGATGCAAAAAGTGCTTTTTTTTGTGCAATTAGATAATTTCTCGCGAAACCTCTCTTTACATCTACTATATCTCCAATTGATCCAAAGTTTCTTAAATTTTCTAAAAGTATTACTCTCATTTTATATTAAAGCTAAATTCCTTGCTCTTTTAACAGATAAAGACAACTCTCGCTGTTTTTTTTGGGACACGGATGTTATTCTAGAAGGTAAAATTTTACCATTTTCAGATACATACTTTTTTAAAAGTTTAATATTTTTATAATCTACCTTAGGCGCACCCTTAATTGATAGTGGACATTTTTTTTTAAATTTAAATTTATTAGGTTGAAAAATACTAAGTTTAGAAAAATTACTTTGACCAGTTTTTTTTTTATTTTTTTTAAAAGCCATTTTATTTACCCTCTTCTGAGTTAAAATAATTTGTTTCTAAATCAAATTTTTTTACTTTAACTGTCATATATCTTAGTAAGTTTTTATCAAGCTTTTCATTTTTTTCTAATTCACTAATCATTTTACCATTTCCCTCAATTTTAAAATGAATAAAATTACCTTTTCTATTTTTTTTTATTAAATAAGTTAAATTTATTAAACCCCATTCCTCTGTTTTTACTAATTTACCCTCAAACTTCTCTACTAACTTTGTATATTTATCTTTTAAAGATTTAATTTGATTAGCTGAAGTATCTTGTCTAGCTATAATTGTATGTTCGTAAAAACTCATATTTAATATTTAAAAAAATCAGGATATACTATTTAAATAATTATATTACAACACTTAATTATTTTATGGTTTATAAATGTTTTCAGTAGTATTTCCGGGCCAAGGATCTCAGACTGTAGGAATGTCACACGATTTTTACTCAAAATACGACCTTTTTAAGAAAATTTTCAGAGAGGCTGATGAAATATTAGATTTCAAAATAAGCAAATTAATACTTGAGGGGCCCAAAGAAGATTTAGATAAAACAGAGAATACTCAACCTGCAATATTTTTAGTTAGTTACTGCATTTTTAATTTATTAAAAGAGATAAATGAAGAAATATTAACAAAAGCTAAATATTTTGCCGGGCATTCTTTAGGTGAGTATACTGCCTTAACTTGCTCTGGTTCGTTAAATTTTTCAGACACACTAAAAATTTTAAAAAAAAGGGGTAAGGCAATGCAATCTGCTGTTCCAAATGGAGTTGGTGGAATGTTAGCAGTTTTAAATTCAAATTTTGAAACTATAAATAATATTTTAGCGGATAACAAAAGTGATTTTGAATGCTATATTGCAAACGATAATTCAAATAGCCAAATTGTTGTTAGTGGTTTTTTAAATAATATAGATAAATTTTCTAATTATCTTACTAAATTAAAAATTAGAAATTTAAAAATCCCAGTTAGTTCTCCATTTCATTGTAAATTAATGAACAAAGCAACAAAATCAATGGAGAAAGAAATTAAAAAATTGAATTTTAATGATCCCAAAATTCCAATTGTATCTAATGTGACTGCAAACATAACTAAGGATAATTTAGAGTATGCAGAATTAATGATTAAACAAATCGAGCATAGGGTAAGATGGAGGGAAAGCATTCAATTTATGGCTAAAAATAATGTAAAGAAATTTGTTGAAATAGGACCTGGGAAAGTACTATCAAATTTGATAAAAAGAATTGACACTAATTTTGAGATTGTAAATATAAGTTCTATAGATCATTTAGAAGGATTTAAAATATGATAAACTTTAAAAATAAAAAGATACTTATTACAGGAGCTACAGGCGGCATAGGAGAATACTTAGTAAAAAAATTTATTTCACTAGATGGAGAAGTGCTTGTCACTGGAACGAATGATAAAAAATTAGAAAATTTAAAAAATGAAATTCCAAATATAAAAGTAATTAAATTCGACTTGTCTAACCATTCAGAGATTGAAAATTTTGTAAACGATGCAATTTCTAAATTAAATGGAATTGATGTTCTCGTAAATAATGCAGGAATAACTGTCGATAATTTGTCACTAAGAATGAAAAATGAAGAATGGCAGAAGGTAATTGATATAAATTTAACTTCTACATTTTATTTATGCAAAAATGTAATTAAAAAAATGTTAAAAAATAAATCAGGTAAAATAGTAAACATAACATCAATTGTTGGACATACAGGAAATATCGGTCAATCAAATTACGCTGCTTCCAAAGCAGGCATTATTGCAATGTCAAAAAGTTTAGCCATCGAATATGCAAAAAAAAATATATTTATAAATTGCGTATCCCCAGGTTTTATAAAAACTAACATGACAGATAAAATATCTGAGGAATATAAAAATCTACTCATTTCTAAGATACCGATGAGCAGATTAGGTTCAGGAGAAGATGTGTCTAATACTGTAGCTTTTTTATCATCAGATATGGCGTCATACGTGACGGGGGAAACAATACATGTTAATGGAGGCATGTATATGGCTTGACAAAGCTGATTAATAATTTAATAACGAGAAAATATTATGTCTACAGACGTTTCAAATAAAGTAAAAAAAATAGTAGCTGACCATCTCGGCATCGAAGAAGCCAAAGTAACAGAAGAGTCCAGCTTTATCGATGATCTGGGAGCAGATAGTCTTGATACAGTTGAATTAGTAATGGCATTTGAGGAAGAATTTGGATCTGAAATTTCTGACAGTGAAGCTGAAAAAATATTAACTGTTGGGGATGCAATCAAATTTATTGAGAACAAAGCTAACTAAAGAATTGTTAATGTGCTAGAAAATGGAAGGTGCATTAATAATACTATCTTCTCCATCAGGAGCTGGAAAAACAACTTTAGTTAAAAAATTATCAAACCTCTATAACTTTGAAATTTCAATTTCCTACACTACAAGAATTCCGAGAATAAACGAAATCAACGGACAAGATTATTTCTTTGTAAATGAAGAAGATTTTAAAAAATTAGTAAACAATGAAGAATTACTTGAATATGCAAAAGTATTTAACAATTTCTATGGATCTTCAAAAAAAAAAGTATTCAAGCTTCTTGAAAATGGAAAAAATGTTTTATTTGATATAGATTGGCAGGGCACAAATCAAATTAAAAAACATAATTTAAAATTTAAATTAATTACATTTTTTATTCTTCCCCCTTCAAAAAAAACTTTATTAAATAGATTGGCAGAAAGAGAAAATAATAAAGAGGAAATTATTAATGAGAGAATGAAAAAATTTGAAGATGATGTAAAACATTGGGAAGATTATGATTATGTTGTAATTAACGACAATTTAGAAATATGTATTCAAGAGATCAAAGATTTAATTGACTCAGAATTAAAGAAACAAAAAAAATCCTTTGATAAATCAAAAATTAATGAACATGTAAAATTACTTATAAATTGATTTTTCATATTCTTTACAAATTTTGTAATATGTCAACGGGTTGAGATTTTGAGGTCGATCATTTGGGTTTAATTTTAGTTTTAATATAATATCACTAAAATTTTTAAATATTTGTTTTAGTGGCTTCTTAATCATTTTTCTTCTTAGACTAAAAAAAGTTCTTGTTATAAACTCAAGATTTTTTAATTCATTAATATTGAAAACTTTTTTTTTAGGTATAAATAAAAGCAATGTACTAGAAACTTTTGGTTTTGGATAAAAGCAATTAGGACTTACATCTTTAACTCTATAAATATCCATTGCAAACTGAGAGATGATTGATAATCGACCGTAATTTCTTGTATCAAAATCGGCTGTAATTCTATCAGCAACTTCTTTTTGGAACATTAACAGTAGTTTTTTATATTTGAAATTTGTGTACAACTTTATAAGTTTAATTAAAATCTCTGTTGAAACATTATATGGAAGATTGCCCAATATAATATTATCAGTTAATTTTATATCTTTTTCCTCCATTAGTAAAAAATCTTTATTAATTAATTTAATTTTATTTTTAAAATTCAATTTTAATATATTTGATAAATTTTTGTCTTTTTCAATCACCGTTACTGAACAAGGCATTTTAAACAAAATTTCTTTTGTGAGATTACCAGTTCCCGGACCTATCTCTATGACGTTATCGTTTTTGTTTATATTAGCTTTATCAACAATTAGTTTTAAAATATTTTCATCTTTAAGAAAATTCTGACCTAGGCTTTTTTTAGGCTTAACTTGCATTTAATCTTTTGAAAAAATCTATAGATTTAATTAAGGATAGTGGATTTGAAACATTCTTTGAAACCATGTTTTCGTTTGGACCATGATCTGGAGAAATTCTGATAAAAGGCAATCCAACTGTAATATTTATAGCATTAAAGTTAAAAAGAGTTTTTGCCGGAATTAATACCTGATCGTGATACATTCCAATTACAAGGTTATATTTTTTGTAGTTTTCTTTTAAAAAAAATGTGTCCGCAGAAAACAACCCTGAAATATTTATTTTTTTTAACTTTAAATACTTTAAAGCTGGTCTGATTATTTTATCTTCCTCACTAATCAAACTATTGCTTTCACAATGTGGGTTAAGTCCCAAAATCGCTATTTTAGGTTTTATTTTTAATCTATTAATATAAAAATCATTAAGTCGAATAACACTTGAGCAGATTTTTTTTTTAGTCAAATTATTTGCAACTTTATTGATAGGAAGATGAGTAGTAATAGGACATACTGATAGTTCCTTGTTAAATATAAGCATTGAGGTTTCTTTTGTATTAGTTAAAGAAGTTAAATATTCTGTGATACCTAAATAACGTTTCTTTAGAAATTTTTTTTTTGATATTGGACCATTAATTAAACCACAAGCTTTGTTTTTTTGTAATAATTTAAGTGAAACTCTAAATGTATTTTTAATATAATTATTTGAATAGCTAGATTTTTTCTCAAAAATTTTTTTAAATTTATGATTTACATTTATTATATTAATTTTTTTGTTGTTTTTGACTTTATTAATACTTCTTTCATTAATTAAATTTATTTCAAAATTATAATTAAAATATTTCATTTGCTTTTCAAATAGTTTGTAAGATCCAACAAGAATAATTGGTATTTTAATCTTGTTTTTTAAAATATATTTTTTGTATGTTTTAAGAAATAATTCAATAAAAACACTATACGGTTCACCTAGTAATATTAATATGGGTTTATAATTCATCTATTACTATATTTTTTTTAACTTTATTAAAAAATATTGTTGAAAAATTATTCAATTGTCTATCTGTTTCTTTTCTTACTAATTTTTCAAACTCTTCTGTTTCGTCAATTTTTTCATTTATAGTTCGTTTATCTTCGACTTTAATTATCAAATAACCATTTCCAACTTGTATCGGTTCACTAATTTCATTATTTCCTAAAGTTTTGATTTTACCATAAATTGAACTTGAAAGTTGAGTTTTCTTTAACCATCCAATAGAACCACCATATTTTGAGGTATTAGATGAGCTATATATATTTGCCGCGTTCTCAAATCCTCTTTCGTTAATAGTTTCTATAATTTTTAAATACTTATTTTCTGCTGTTTCGTTATTATCTAAAGTGAATAGTATCTCTTTTAATTTAAACTCCTGTATAGTCTCTGTTTGCGAAATATCTTTTTTAATCTTATCTTTTAATTTTTTTTTATCTAAAACTACATTTGAATTATATTTTTCATAAATAAGTTTGTTCCAAAGAAGCTCTATTTTAACTTTTAAAAAAACATCTTCTAAATTTATGTCAAATGCATTAAAATAATCATTTAATTGATTTTCATTTGCTAATTTCAAACTATTATATAAATTTTCATAAATTATTCTCTCAAGCTCATCATCTTTCTGTTTAAGATTAAAATATTTACTTAATTCAATATATTTAATCTTTTCTTGTATAATTGAATTTAAAGCTATTTCGTTTATTTTTTTTTTAGATAAGGTTTCTAAATTTCTGTTTAATGATTGCAAATATCTTATTTCATTATTTATATCAATGTTTGTAATGATTTGGTTGTCTATTTTATATTCAATTTTAATTTCATTTGCAGAAACGTTTAAACTTAATACAAAAATGTATATAAAAAAAATAGTTAGAGCATTTTTCATAATACTAATTTAAGCTTAAAGTATTAATTTTACCAAATGGAATTATTTTAATTGAAAACATAATATTTTCTCCAGCTGATATATCTACATCTTTATAAAAAGATTTTTTGTATTCAACTGATGCCGCAAAGCAATCATTTTTGTACTCATAAATTAAATCATAATATTCAGTATAATTTTCATCTAAATTTTTATTTGTTGTAAAATTTAAAGAATGTTCTTTATTGAATTTTATCTTAGAGGTATTTGATATGAAACTCTTATCACCTAGTGCTTTATTAGTGTTTAAAAACTTAAATGATGTTATAAATTTATTAAGCGATAACGACGTTTCAACAAAATCATAATTCGTATCTTGAAAATTATTATCTATAGCAAATGAGTAATTTATATTTAATTTTTCTGAGTGATTATAACTGAGATTACCTATGAAATCTGATCTAGATTGTCCTAAGCTGCTTGCTTCTGGGAGGTCAGTATTTTCAGATAATCTATAAACCTGACCCATGGATAATCCTAAACCTTTATCATTTTTCTTACTTCTTGATGTATAGTCTAAACCCAAAGTAATAGACTCACCTCCCTCTAACATTTGGTTATCATTGAATCTATTTACATTAAAAAGATTCATGTAATTAACTGAAATTTCATCATTTCTAATATTTTTTGTTTCTGTGGGGCTAAACTTAATGGACGCCTTTGGTGTTAGATATTTTAGGTAATTATCTGTTTCTTTTTTCATTGGATGCTTAGTGTCAATTTGCAGAGATGCTAAAAATTTATTTTTTAAGTTGTTATCGTGGTTAGTTGAATTTTCTCCATCGGTATTCAAATTTTTTAAAACAAAGGAAAAATTATTTATTGAGCCTTTTCTTGATATATTTTGGAGAGATCTATATTTAATATCGTTTACTACTACAGCATCATATTTGCTTGTATCATATTTTTTTTGATATCCAGATGTACTGAATTCTAAACTGCCGGGTTTATTAGAATTAATTTGCTTATTAAAATAATAATTTGGATATATATACTCATAGCTATCAGAGTCATCTTTTGTTAAATCCTCAAAAACTTCGAATGATGTTGAAAAATAACTGTCATCAAAATCTTTTTCAAAGCTTATAAAGCTATTAAGATTCATGTTGTCGTCAATTAAAGGCGAAACCACTTCATATTTTTTTAAATAATTTCTATTTGAGGTACTCTCTAAATTTATTTGATACTCGGAGGTTTCTGTAGAATTTTTAAAATTACCAAAAAAATGTGATCTAGTTGCGTCATCATTGAAATTAATACTTTGATCTGTAATTAATTCACTATTTTTATTTTTTTGTCTATATTCAGTTTGTATCATAATATTGTCATCAAAAAATATTTTTGGCGAAAGTGTAAGATCTTTATTGTTTGAAATAACTTTGTAGTAAGGTATTTGAAGTGAATTTCCTAAAGTTGACGAGTTGCTTAATTTGGGCAGCAGGAAACCTGATTGTCTTTTTACAGTAGGATCTGGATGATAAAAATAAGGAAAATATATCAACGGAAAATCATAAACATTTAGCCAAGCGTTTTTATATTCAATTGTTTTATTCTTTTTGTTATGTTTTACTTGATCTGCTTTTATGAGCCACGGTGGGCAATCTTCATCATTATTTATTTTACAGGATGTAAAAATACCTTTGCTTACAAGTGTTTCATCTTTATTATGAATAACTGAATTTCCAAATAATCTTGGATCGTTGTCAGAATCACCAAAAATTTCTTTATAAAAAAAGATTTTTACATTTTTTCCAATAAACTCCTCATAATTTAAATTTATCATTGCTTCATTAATTTTATATTTATTACTACTTATGTCTATTAATTGTAAATTTTCTACATCAACTACTTTGTCGATAACATTAAAGTTAAAATTATCAAAAAATATATTATTATTATTTTTGTCTTTTAAAGAACTTTTATGATTTGAATAAATTATGTTTTTATTTTTATTATAAATTATATCTTTAGATTTTAAACTATATTTGTTATCAAATATTATTTTATTTTCACTGTTAAAGAAAATAATATTTTTTTTCTTTTCGTACTTAATGTTTTCGGAAAATATTTCTATTTTATTTTTTTCATCATAAAAATAAACATTACCACTTGCTTCAAGAATAGAGTCTTGTTTGTTTAAAATAGATTTATCACTTTTAATTATAATTCCATTTTCAACATTGATTTCCACTTCACCCGTGGCAGTAATAATTTTACCTTCGTTATCAAACTCAATCAACTTAGAATCTAACTCAAAATCGTTGGATATAGATGTATCGAAAGTAAATATTAGTAAGAATAAAAAATATATAAAAAATTTATTTCTATTTTTCATTAATTTTAACCAATCCTATTCCAGATAATAATAGTAAAATAATAAATGGAAACCAAACCGATAATATAACTGGTATCCTTTCATTTATACCCATTAAATTAAAAAAGTAATTAACATAATAAATGACTACTGATAACAATACTCCAATAACTAAGTTAGCAACTTTTGATTTATTGTAATTAGTATTAAACATCAAAATCGAACCCAATAATATCATTATAACTAAATAAAGTGGTAAAGAGGTTATTTTGTGTATGTGGCTTTCTATGTCCAGTGTTGAATAACCTAAGGATTTATAGTCATTATATTGTTCAAATAACTGAATTATGTTTAATGAAGACAAATTTGAAAATAGGTTATTAATTTTTTCTAAATTAAAATTGGTCTCAAATATTATTTCTCCGTTATCTATTTTGGTCCCATTAACATTAAAAATTTTAGCATTTTTAATTTTCCATGTGTTATCGATGATATCTATTTCTTCAGCAAAAATTGATTGAACTAAAAGATGGTCTTTATCCATCTGATTTATCGATACATTTTTTAGAAAATTTTTTTCAATTGATTTAGCATGAACAATATTGACATAATCATTAATCTCATCTTTTATCCATAATCCGCTTTCATTAATAACGGCCAAATATTTATTATCATCGGTAAATTTATTTTTAAAAATTAAGTAATTATTTTTTAAGTTAGATGAAAGTGTGTAGAAACCTAAAACTAATAATACTCCTACGATCAATGAAATGAATGATATAAATTTAATTATATCTAAATTTCTAATTCCGTATTGTTTAAAAATTATAATTTCATCTCTATTATATAATTCTAAGAAAAACATTTGCGTTGTTATTAAAAATATAAAAGGACTTATCTCAAACAAAATTGTAGGTAAATTCAAAAAAGTAAAAATTATTGGGTAAAAAATACTCAAGTTTAAATCTTCAAAAAATTTTATTTCCTCAATAATATTCAAAATAAATATTAGACATACAAAAATTATTGATATCGTCAATAAGTATCTAAAATATAATTTCATTAGATATAATTTGTATGTATTAAGCATTTTTTAAATTTCTGTTTAAACGATATTGAATTATTAAATAAGAAAAAATAGTAATCAGAAAAGGTAAAAATGAAATGATTACATTTTTTGTATTAATTTGGCCTGAATATTGAGAGAGTATTTGTGATAATATTATTAATGTTACGCATGTAATAAATATCATAATTTTATGCCTACCAAATTTAATTTCATTTTCTGATCTTAATGCAAGGCAAGACGATACCATGGCTATAATTATTATATAAAATGGATTAATTATTCTTTTATATAGTTCCTTTGTAACCTCTTTTGATCCTTTAGCGTCACAAATTAGTTTATCACTTTGATAGGTGACATTATAATAATTTACTGACTTAGAACACTCAAATAATTCTCTGGTAGAAAGCTCTTGTATTTTTGGATGTATAGTTGTTTTTGTACTATAATTCGATAAATTTACTTTTGTAGTTTCAAAAGAAATTATATTTACACTGTTTTTACTATTTTCAATAATATTGCCATTAGATAAAATAAAGTAATAGTTATTATCTTGTTTTATAATCTCTCCTTTTTTAGCAAAAATAGTCTTAGATATAGAAACGTTGTTTAAATCGTTAATGAAAATATTTATTAAATTTCCATCATTATCTTTCTTCTCAATGAATATTGTTAATTTTTCGACTGCATTTATAAATTTTTTAGATTTTATCAGTGAGGGTAAATAATCTATATTAGAAGATCTTATAAATGATCTTCCTAAATCTTGTGTTTTTGGAACTATAAAAATATTTAAAAATAATTGCAAAAAAAATATTATTATCGAGAATTTAACTATGAAATTAAGAAAAACTGACTTTTTTACACCATTGACCCAAAATATAATTAATTCATTTTTTTCCTCATACTTAATAATGGTATAAAAGACTGATAAAAAAAACATAAAAAGCATTAATCTAGCAAATATCTTTGGAAAACTTAAAAGGGTATAAAAAAAATAAACTTTAAAACTGTGACCATCTTCAGATACAAAATCTAAAAAATTTACTGCTTGTATTACCCAAACTATTAGACTGAGACTTAAAGTACTAATTATAAAAAAAGAAATAGTGTCTTTAAAAAATTTTCTAAAAATTAATTTTTCCATTGAAATTCCATAATTTTAAACATATATAAACACAACCTATATTATATATTTTAAATTTTATGAGTGTTCAAGTTATCTATAAAAAACAGACAAAATTCGAAAATAGAGGTGTATTTGCAATTTTTACTGACGAAAAATTTAAGCCCTTAAAAAATAAGAAAATACTTTCATCTAACGAGTTGGAATTCTTAAAAAGAATATTAAAATCAAAACCTAAATCTAAAAAAAAGATACTATATTTTGATTTAACTCCTGAAAAAACTCTAATTTTAGTATCTATAAAAAAAGATCATACGAATAATGATTTTGAAAATTTAGGATCATCATTTTATGATTTTATAAAATCAAATAATTTTACTTTTGTGAATATTTTGTGCGAAACAATAAGTACTAATTTGTTTAATTCATTTAATCATTTTATTCATGGATTTAAATTAAAATCATACGAATTTGAAAAGTATAAGTCTAAAAAAGATTTGAAAAATATTACCATAAAAATATTACAGAATAAAAACAAATCTTCAACTAAAGATCTATTAAAATTTAAAGCTCTAGAGGAGGGAACTTTTTGTACAAGAGATTTAGTTTCTGAGCCAGGGAATGTATTACATCCAGATGAGTATGCAAAAAGAATAAAATCACTTAAAAAGTATGGTTTAAAAATAAATATTTATAATGATAAACAATTAAAGAAACTTGGAATGAATGCTTTGCTTGGCGTTGGTCAAGGAAGTATAAGAGGTTCGTATCTTGTTACACTTGAATGGAATGGTATTAAAAATAATTCTAAGCCTTTAGCATTTGTTGGAAAAGGGGTATGTTTTGATACAGGAGGATATTCACTTAAACCAGCAAAATTTATGGAAGATATGACCTATGATATGGCTGGTTCTGCTGTCGTTGTGGGATTAATGCAAAATTTAGCTATGAGAAAAGCAAAAGTAAATGCTGTAGGTGTAGTTGGACTTGTAGAAAATATGGTAAGTGGAAATGCTCAAAGACCAGGCGATATTGTAAAATCATATAGTGGTAAAACAATTGAAATATTAAATACTGATGCAGAAGGTAGACTAGTATTAGCAGATGCACTTACCTTTGCAGAAAAAAAATATAAACCTAGACTTATTGTTGATTTAGCTACTTTGACTGGAGCAATTATAGTTTCATTAGGTTCTGAATATGCAGGATTGTTCTCAAATGATAACAAATTATCTGATCAATTAATTAAAGCTGGTGAAAAAGTTGACGAGAAATTATGGAGAATGCCATTACATAAAAACTTCGACAAACTAATTAATTCTAAAAATGCAGATATGCAAAATATTAATTATGTTGGTGGAGCAGGTTCCACAACAGCAGCACAGTTTTTACAAAGATTTATCTTGAACAAAACACCTTGGGCTCATTTAGACATAGCAGGAATGGCATTTTCTAAGTATGGTGGTGCATTAAATTCTGGAGGAGCAACAGGCTATGGAGTAAGGTTATTAAATACTTTTATAAAAGATTATTATGAGTAATTCAGAACAAACACTTTCTATAATAAAACCTGATGCTGTTGAGAGGAACTTAATTGAAGAAATAAAAAATATTTTTATATCTAATAATTTTAATATTTTTAAGGAAAAAAAAATTCAAATTTCTAAGGCAGAGGCAGAAGAATTTTATAAGGTACATCAATCAAAACCTTTTTATAATGATCTCTGTGAATACTTATCCTCAGGTCCAATTTACGTAATGATTCTAGAAAAAGAAAATGCAGTAATTGAAAACAGGAAATTAATGGGATCAACTAATCCAAAGGAAGCAGAAGAGGGAACCATAAGGAAAAAATATGGTCTATCTATTGATAAAAATTCTGTTCATGGATCTGATAGCGTGGATAACGCTATAATAGAAATAGATTTTTTTTTTAAATAACATTAAAAATTTTTAAGATAGCTTTAAAGTAAATTTGATGCTCTTTTTCTAAAACTCTTTTTTTGATAGAATCAGCAGTATCATGTTTAAAAACTTTAATTTTCTTTTGTAAAATAATTTTACCGGAATCTAATTTGTCATTTACATAGTGTACTGTGCAACCAGTATATTTTTCTTTATTTTTAATTACTTTTTCATGAGTATTCAAACCTTTATATTTTGGCAACAAGGATGGGTGAATATTAATAATTTTTCCTTTAAAATTTTTTATAAATTTTTTTGATAAAATTCGCATATACCCTGCTAGACAAATAAAACTTATTTTATTAATTTCTAATTTTTTAAGGATTTTAATTTCAGAATTTTTATCGTTCTTTTTTATAACATATTTATTTATTTTATACTTAATAGAATATTTTAGACCCTCTGCTTTAGAATCACTTGATATGATTAGGCCAATTTTAATTGGTGATTTTTTAGTTTTCGATAATTGTATTAATTTTTTTAAGTTTGTCCCTTTACCTGAAATAAATACAGCTGTTAATATTTTATTTTTTCCAAGTAATTTTTTCATTTAATTTGATTTTATTTTTTCCATAAATAATTTTCCCTATTACATAAGGTTTAAAATTTTTTTTGAAATACTTTTGAATTTTAATTAAATTTTCTTCTTTGATAATTAAACAAAAACCCACCCCACAATTAAAAGTTTTAATCATTTCATTATCTGTAATTCCTGATTTTTTAATCCAATTGAAAATATTTAAAGGTTTAATTTTACTTAAATTTATATCAGCACACAAACCGTTAGGAATTATTCTTTTAATGTTCTCCTCTAACCCTCCGCCAGTAATATTTACACAAGCATTTACGTAGTTTTTTTTGACCAAACTTAAAATTTCTTTTACGTATATCTTGGTTGGTCTTATTAATTCATTTTTTAAGTATTTATTTTTTTTCAATTTAATTTTTTTTCTTTTTAGAATTTTTCTTACCAAAGAATAACCATTTGAATGTATCCCATTAGAGGGTACAGCTATTACTAAATTATTTCTCTTAACTTTTTTTTTTGAAAGTAGTTTATTTTTTTCTACAAATCCTACTGCAAACCCAGCTAAATCAAATTTATTTCGCGTGTAAGTCCCTGGCATTTCCGCAGTTTCTCCACCGACCAATTCACAACCAGCAATTTTACATCCTTTCAAAATACCCACCAATATTTTTTTAAGTTTTGGTAAATTTATTTTGTCTATTGATATATAATCTAAAAAAATATGTGGCTTAGCACCTTGTACAATTAAATCGTTAACAGACATCGCTACTAGATCTATACCTATAGTATCATATTTATTTAAAGTATTAGCTATTTCGAGTTTAGTACCGACACCATCGGTACAAGTGACTAGAACAGGATTTTTAATATTTTTTGGTAGTTGATTAATTGCACCAAATCCACCAATATTTTTGAAATTACTGCTTTTTTTTTGGTTTTTAGCTTTTTTCGAAATGTAATTTACAAATCTATCTGCAGCTTTAATGTTAACTCCACTATTTTGATATGTTAGGTTATTGTCTTTCATGAATAAAATATTTTTTTATTTAAGTTTAAAAGATACTTTTTTATACAATTTTTTTTGCTATTTGTTTATTTTTTTGATGTCTTTTTCAACAACTGGAGCAAAAGCTAAGACATATAATGTAGAAAATATTGAAATTATAGAGCCATATAATTTGGGATTTAAAAAGGAAATAGTAATTGATAAAGCATTTAAATCTGCATTTGAAATATTAATATCAAGAATAATAAACTCGGATAATATTAAAAGTGTAGATTTTAATAATATCGATGAAATAAGAACAATGGTTGATTCTTTTTTAATCCAGAATGAAAAATTTATTGATAATAATTATATTGGAGAATTTAACATTTCATTTAATAGAAAAGATGTACTTAATTTTTTGAATTCAAAAAATATAACAGCATCTACACCAAAGAAAAAAAAAATATTGTTTATACCTATATATATCGACGTATCTACAAATGAGCTCATTATGTATTCAGAGAACAAATATTATAAAAAATGGAATAAATCAAATAATCAAAAATTACTTTTAGAATATGAATTATTGACTGAAGATTTGGAAGATTTTGAAGTAATAAAAAAAAATTTATCTAATATAGAAAATTTTAATTTTGATCAATTATTGAAAAAATATAACAAAGACGAATATATAGTCTCTATATTCGTAAAAACAAAAAATAATTTAAAAGTTTTATCAAAAATTAAGTTTAAGGAACAATTTTCAATAATTAATTCCAGTTTTATGTATGAGGAAACTTCAATGGTTACTGAAAAAGTTATTAACAACTTAAAGGTTATTTTTGAAAACGAATGGAAAAAAGTTAATAGGATTAATCTGTCAATTAAATTGCCGTTGAAAGTATCTATAAAATCCAAAAATATTGATTTAATTAACAGATTTGAAAATGCACTAAATAATTCAGAATTTACATTTGATTATCAAATTGATAAAATTACCTCAGAAAATACGACTTACAAAATTATTTATAATAATACTCCAGATAAATTTTTATTAAATTTTAAAGATTTAAATTTTAAAATAGATATATCAAATGAAATATGGAGTATTCAGTGAAAGAACTTAATCAAATGCTGCTGAATTTTCATCAAAAACAAAATTTTAATTACAATGATTTTTATGTGAGCAAATCTAATTATTTTGCTTTTAAATTAATTGAAAAATGGCCTAATTGGGAAAAAAATATTCTAAATATATTTGGTGAAAAATTTTCTGGCAAAACTCATTTAGCAGGAATTTTTGAGAGTAAATATAAAGCTGCAAGGATAAAGGAGAAAGATTTAAATCATAATGTTTTTAAATTTCTAAAATTACATGAAAATATAATACTTGATAATTTTGAAAATAATTCAGACGAAAAAATTTTATATTCTTTATTTAATTTAGTTGACCAGGATAACAAATATTTGATTATCACCTCTAAGACTCCATTAATAGAAATGCAATTTTTGTTGAATGATTTGGCATCGAGAGCAAAAAATTGCCTATTAGCAGAAATTGCAAAACCTGATGATGAGTTAATTTTTGCTTTAATATTAAAAAATTTCTCTGATAGACAAATTACTTTAGATAAAAAACTTATTGATTATATTGTAAAAAGAATAGATAGATCCTATAGCAAAATTAAAGAATTTATATATAAAGTTGACGAAATGAGTTTAAAACAAAAAAAACCAATTAATCTTAAAACAATTAAAGAACTTTTATAGGTAAATTTTGAACAAGTATAGATCACACAATTGTGGGGAATTAAATAAAAATAATGTTCGTGAAAATGTTATATTATCCGGATGGATAAATAAAAAAAGAGATCACGGAAATTTACTTTTTATAGATCTGAGAGATCATTACGGAATCACACAATGCGTAGTAGATAAAAATAGCAAACATTTTAATGATCTTGAAAGTGCACCGCTTGAAAGCGTTGTTAGAATTAATGGAGAAGTAATTGAAAGATCTGAGGATACTGTAAACAAAAACTTACCTACTGGAGAAATAGAAATTAAAATCAACTCTTATGACTTATTAGGCGATTGTAAAGAATTACCAATGCCTGTATTTTCTGATCAAACTTACTCTGAAGAAGTAAGATTAAAGTATAGATTTCTAGATTTGAGGAGAAAAAAAATTCACTCAAATATAATTTTAAGATCGAAAGTAATTTCTTATATAAGACAAAAAATGATTGAACTAGGCTTTTTGGAGTATCAGACACCCATATTGACATCTTCAAGCCCCGAAGGTGCTAGAGATTTTCTTGTTCCAAGCAGATTAAACAAAGGAAAATTTTATGCTTTACCACAAGCGCCCCAACAATTTAAGCAACTTATTATGATTTCGGGATTTGACAAATACTTTCAAATTGCCCCTTGCTTTAGAGACGAGGACGCAAGAGCCGATAGAAGTCCTGGAGAATTTTATCAATTAGACTTGGAAATGTCATTTGTAGAACAAGAAGATGTCTTTAAAGTAATTGAAGATTTATTCAAAAGTTTATTCGATAAATTTTCAGACAAAAAAATAAAAGATAATAAATTTCCCAAAATAAAATATGAAGAGTCTATGCTAAAATACGGCACTGACAAACCTGATCTAAGAAACCCTTTGATAATAAATGATGTTACAAACTTATTTACTCGTGAGGATGTAAAGTTTGAAATATTCAAAAAATTTGTAAAAGAAGGGTCAATAGTTCGTTGTATTGTAACTAAACAAACTTTTGAGCAGCCAAGGAGTTTTTTTGATAATATAGATAAATGGTCAAAAGAACAAGGTTATTCTGGTTTAGCATATTTAACAATAGAAAAAAATTATAAAGCTAAAGGAGCTATAGGAAAATTTTTTTCTCAGGATTCAATTAAGGAACTTATGAAAACAACCCACGCGAATGAAGGCGATAGTATTTTCTTTTCATGTGGAAAAGTAAAACAAATAGAGGCATCACTTTCATTAGCAAGACAAAAAATAGCTGGAGATCTGAATTTAATAGATAAAGATATATTTGCTTTTTGTTGGATAGTAGATTACCCAATGTTTGAAAAGGACGAAATTACAAATAAAATTAAATTTAGTCACAATCCTTTCTCAATGCCGCAAGGTGATATAAGAAATTTAAATTATAAAGAACCATTATCAATTAAAGCATATCAATATGATATAGTATGTAATGGAATTGAATTATCTTCAGGTGCTATAAGAAATCACATACCAGAACTAATGTATAAACTATTTGAAATCGCTGGATATTCTAAAGAACATGTGGAAAATAAATTTAGCGGAATGATAAACGCATTAAAGTATGGCGCACCACCTCACGGAGGTATAGCACCTGGTATTGATAGAATTGTAATGCTACTTGCTAATGAAAAAAACATTAGAGAAGTTACTATGTTTCCAATGAATCAAAATGCAGAAGATCTACTTATGATGGCACCATCGGAGGTAGACGAAAGTCAATTAAAAGAATTGAATATTTATATTAAAAAGAAGTAGTCTACTTTTTTCCTTTTAGGTTTATTCGAATGTCAGATAAGTCAACAAGCTTCTTTTTGTAGTTGTTTCTTACAAAACCTTTACTAGTAATATCTTTAACTATTTTAAGAATTTGCTGTTGATCTTCTGTCTCTTCATAACTATTGTCTGATGTTTTTTCGGTATTACCAATTGATGGTGTGTGTGCTAGATCTTCTCTATTTAGATATGAAATGGCTAGCTCCCTAAAAATATAATCTAAAATAGATGTGGCACTTAAAATTCTATCATTACCATAAACTTTACCTGATGGTTCAAATTTTGTATCAACATAGGCATTAACAAATTCATCCAAAGGCACCCCATACTGAAGACCAAGTGATATAGCAATAGCAAAATTATTCATAAGAGCCTTAACTAATTCTCCTTCTTTGCTTGTATCAATAAATATTTCACCTATTTTCCCATCTTCATACTCACCTGTATGCAAATATACTTTATGATCACCTACACTTGCTTTTTGAATGTAGCCTTTTCTCCTATCAGGCATACTAAATCTTTTATTAATGTTTTCGGAAACTTGGCTAATAAAATTAGAATTTTTAAACTGTTTTCTTGATTGATTACTTTTACTCTCTTGATTTTCTGACCTTAAATTCTCAACGTTTTCATTATTTTTATTTTTTGATATTTTATCCAAATTTTTCGTTTTTCTATTATCAAGTTTAACATCTAAAATTTCAAATTTTCCGTCGTCTCTTTGCTCTAGTTTATCAAGTTCCTTTTCATTTAAGTCATCCAAATAATGCTTAACTTTGAAGCTACAAGTGTAATACGTTTCTACAAGATATTTTGCCATTTTAATCCTATTTTATTATTTTAATTGAGTCGTAAATAAAATATCTTATATACAAAATCAAAATTTAGTCTAATTTAAATTTTACAATTTTAAATTGTAATAAAATTAAAATATTATGTTGACAATATTAAAACAAATTTTTACTTGGTGGAATAGCCAGACTTTTGGTACTCGAATCAGCACTTTTTTGTATGGAAAATTAATTGGAACAGATGAGTTTGGTAATAAATATTACCAAGATAAAAATAATAAAAGATGGGTAATTTACAAGAATGAGATTGAAGCTACAAAAATTCCTCAAGAGTGGTATTCATGGATACATCACACAAATAACAAGTTAGAAAATAACAGAGAATTAAAAAAATTCGTTTGGCAAAAAAAACATTCTCCAAATTTGACTGGAACTGATAAAGCATATAGTCCAAATAAAAATAAAAATGCTATACAAAAAAAATATAAAAGCTGGAAGGATTAAAATATATTTTATAAACTTAATAATTTTAATTACTTTGAATTTCACAACTACAGTATTCGGATCTACTAATAATGGAAAAATTGTAGTAATTAAAATTTTGGATAAAGTTAATTCAAAGAATTCTACCCTTAGAATAAATATTGGTGAAGAGATTAAATTTAATGATCTTTTAATAAGACCCATGAAATGTAGAAACTCAGAATTTGATGATGATCCTGAAATAACTGCATATTTACAAGTAAAAGATTTGACTTTAACTAATAAAGACAAAGTGTTTATATTTAATGATTGGACTTTTTCATCAAGTCCATCTTTAAAGCCTTTTGATCATCCAATATACGACATTTGGCTGACTAAATGCATTGATTAAAGAATTTTTTCGTTATCTAGCCAATTCACATTAAAGTCTGAGTTAATAAATTTTTTATGTTTAAGTAACTTTTTATGTAAATCAATTGTAGTTGTAATACCCTCAATTACAAACTCATCAAGAGATCTTTTAGTTCTCTGAATTGCTTCATATCTATCTCTTCCATGACAAATTAGTTTACAAATCATACTGTCATAGTATGGGGTAATTTTATATCCTTGATAAATAAAACTATCTACTCTAGTCCTAAATCCAGATGGCTGATGACACATTTTAATTCTTCCCGGAGATGGTTGAAAGTTCTTGCTAGCGTCCTCTGCATTTATTCTACATTCAATAGCATGACCTCTAGGTTTAATATCTTCCTGTTCTAATGAGGTATCACCATAAAATGCAATTCTTATTTGTTCTTTAATAATATCTATACCAGTTACAACTTCGGTAACTGGGTGTTCAACTTGTACTCTCGTGTTCATTTCCAAGAAATAATATTTTCCATCTTCATAAATAAATTCAACAGTTCCAGCTCCCTCGTAACCAATCTTTTCTACCATTTTCACGGTTCTATCTAGCAAATCCTTTCTAACCTTATCACTCAAAACTGGACTAGGAGTTTCCTCTATTAATTTTTGATGTCGTCTTTGAACAGAGCAATCTCTCTCATATAAATGTACTGTTCTATTTTTTCCTGATAAAATCTGGACCTCTATGTGTCTAGGATTTTGAAAAAATTTTTCAATATACACTTCATCATTTGCAAAATATTTTTTAGCCTCTATTTTTGCTGTTTTAAAACTGATTTCAAAATCTTTTTCATCTTTAACTATTTTCATCCCTTTACCACCACCTCCGCCTGCAGCTTTGATTAAAACAGGGAAACCTATTTTGTTGCACAGCTTTTTCGCTTCATCAATATCAGTTATTCCACCATCTGAGCCCTCAATGATTGGTAAACCATAATCTTTTGCAATTTTTTTTGCCTGAATTTTATTACCCATCATTTTTATGAGTTTTGAAGATGGTCCAATAAATTTTATATTATAATCCTCTAGGATTTTTGCGAATTCAAAATTTTCTGATAAGAACCCATATCCAGGATGAACAGCATCAGCATTTGTAAGTTCTATGGCTGACAGAATAGCTGGAATATTTAAATAACTTTTAACTGGATTATGTGAACCAATACACACACTTTCATCAGCAAGTTTTACATGCATGCTGTCTTTGTCGACATCTGAGTGCACAGCTACAGTATCAATACCCCATTCTTTACATGCCCTAATTACCCGTACGGCAATTTCTCCTCTATTTGCTATAAGAATTTTTTTAAACATTACTCTAAAATAACCAAGTTTTGTCCGAATTCTACAGGCTCTCCATCACCTACACAAATTTTTTTCACTGTACCGTTTTTAGATGATGGAACATGGTTCATAGTTTTCATTGCCTCCACAATCATCAAAGTATCTCCTTTTTTTATTTTTTTTCCAACTTCAACAAATTTTTTTCCACCTGGTTCAGGAGCTAAATACGCAGTTCCAACTAAAGGACTTTTAATTGCAAACCCTTCATCAATATCATCTGTTGTTTCATCGTTACTATTTAATTCTAGAGAATTAGACTCTTTTAATGAGTCTTTTAATTCCTCTAAAACTTTAAGTAACTTTGTTAATATTTTTTTATCAACTTCCATTTGAAATTATTAATTTATTTATAGCATGTATGGCTAAATTATAACACTCTGGACCAATTCCGAAAATACCTCCAGTCGCAACATCACTTATTAAAGATTTTTGCCTAAATTCTTCGCGTTTGTAAATATTACTTATATGCACTTCAATTACAGGATTTTTAAATATATTTAACGCATCTCTTATAGATACCGAGGTATGTGTGAACCCTGCAGCATTTATAATTAATCCACTAAAATCATTTCTAGCAGATTGAATAAAATTCACAATTTCTCCCTCTATGTTGGACTGTTTAAACTCTATATGTAAATTTAGCTTTGTTGCTGTTTCAACACATTTTTCATTTATTTCTTTAAGTGTAATTTTGCCATATTGTGATTGTTCTCTTTCACCTAATAGATTAAGATTTGGTCCGTTTATAATTAAAATTTTTTTACTCACAAAAGCTTTATATTATATGGCAAAAAAAATTAAAATAAAAATAAAAGTTAATGGCAAAAAAGTTCAATTAATTAAAAAAACATCGATTAGGTCATTATTGAATAAACTGAAAATTCCAATAAAAATGGTTGCGATTGAACTAAATAAAAAAATATTAGATAAATCAAAAATAGGCAAAATATATGTTCAAGAAAATGATAAAATTGAAATCGTGCATTTTATAGGTGGTGGTTGAAAAGTGGATAATTTAATTATTGAAAAAAAAAAATATAAATCAAGATTAATTGTTGGGACAGGTAAATACAAAAATTTTGAGGAATGCGCCAAAGCAGTGAAGATTTCTGGAGCCGATATAGTCACGGTAGCTGTAAGAAGAGTTAATATTGTTGATAAATCTAAACCATTGTTAATGGATTATCTTAATCCTAAAAAAATTAATTATTTACCAAATACAGCTGGTTGTTTTACTTCCGAGGAAGCTTTAAGGACTTTACGACTCGCAAGAGAAATTGGTGGTTGGAAATTAGTTAAATTGGAGGTTTTAGGAGATAAAAAATCGCTTTTACCAGATATGATAGAAACAATTAAATCTACTGAGGTACTTGTGAAGGAGGGTTTTAAAGTTATGGTATATTGCAATGATGATCCATTAATGGCAAAGAGATTAGAAAATTCTGGAGCTTCAGCCATTATGCCATTAGCCTCTCCCATTGGATCGGGCCTTGGCATTGTAAATAATGTTAATATAAAAATAATCCGAAAAAATACAAAAATACCATTAATCATTGATGCCGGTATTGGGGATGCTGTAGATGCAGCAGAGGCTATGCAGCTTGGTTGCGATGGGGTATTAGTTAACACAGCAATTGCAAATGCAAAAAAACCACTTTTAATGGCTGAGGCTATGAAATTAGCTGTGATTGCTGGTAGAAAGTCTTATTTGTCAGGCAGGATAAGCAAAACAATAATGGGAAAACCTTCAAGTCCTAAAAAAGGTACTATTTAGCTTTTGTTTTATAAAACTTCTTTTTATAAAATTTTTTTTTTTTAAATTTTATTATTTTATTTTCCATAATTTTTTCAGTGTTATTTATTTTTTTATTGGTACTTATATTTTCAATTTTATCGAGAAGCTTATTCGTTTTAGATTTAAACTCTATTATGTATTCAGTTATATCTAATTCATTATTTGTTTCTAAGACCAACTCAATTTTATTTTTTTTCTTAAAATAACTCAAATTATCTAAAAAATTTTCATTTAATATATTTAAAATGTTATTGTTTATAAAAAGAGTTATTTTTTTTGCTTTATTTTCTAAAGATTTAAGTTCCAATAATTTTAGAATTTTAAGAGCAAAAGATTCTTTAGTGAGTTTTGTAGCCCATTTTACACTACTTTCTCTAAGTCTTTGCCTCGACATTTCAAGTAAACCAAAATTACTTATTCTTCCGATTTGAATACGAGCTCTATCTTTTCTACATTTTTCTTTTAGTCTTCTTTCTACTAATTTTTTATTATTAAAGCTTATCATATCAATAAAATCTATTATTATTAATCCAGAGAGATCCCTTATTTTAATTTGTCTTGATATTTCGTCAGCTGCTTCAATATTAGTATCTAATGCTGTACTTTCCACATTTTTCTGTTTAATAGACTTTCCAGAATTCACATCTATAGAGACCAAAGCTTCGGTTGGATTGATTACAATATATCCTCCTGATGATAATTTGACTTCAGTTTTAAAAATTTCATAAAGCTTATTCTCTATCTTCTCTTTAAAAAAAAGTGGGGTTTTATCTCTATATTTTTTTACTTTTTTTAAATATTTAGGTAGCATTTGTTTCACATAATTCTTGGTTTTTTGATAACCGTCATTACCTTCAACAATAATATTTTGAGTATTATCATCAAACATGTCACGCAAACTTCTTTTTATAACATCACTTTCTCGGTGTATTAAGGAAGGTGCAATAGAATTTAATGCATTTTCTTTAATTTTTTCCCATGATACAATAAGACTTTTTAAGTCATCATTAATTTCATTTTTAGTTTTATTTGACCCAGCAGTTCTAACAATTATACCCATTTCCTTTGGTATAGTTATTTCATTTAAAATTGTTCTAATTTTTTTTCTATCGGCTGGATTAAAGATTTTTCTTGAAATACCTCCACCTTTAGGAGTATTTGGCATTAAAACAATATATTTACCAGCAATTGAAATAAACGTACTTAACGCAGCACCTTTTAATCCCCTTTCATCTTTAAGTACCTGCACAAGTATGACCTGATTCGGTTTTATAACTTCCTGAATTTTATACCTTTTACTTGGAAATCTTTTCTCTCTTATTTTATGATTTGAACTTTCTTCATTTTGAATTTCATTTTCTTCTTCTCCTTTAATTTCATGATTTTCTAAAGGTGGATTGTTTTCACTGATTTCACTCTCTTTAATTAATCTTTCTCTATTTTCTTCCTCCTCTTTCTTGATTTTAATTAAGTCGTCTTTGGGCAATTGATAGTAATCACTTTGAATATCATTAAAAGACAGGAAACCATGTCTCTCTCTCCCAAAGTCTACAAAAGCAGCTTGTAAAGAAGGCTCTATTCTACTTACTTTACCTAAATAAATATTATTCTTTATTAAAGTATTATTTACACTTTCATATTCATAATCTTCAATATTTCCGTCTGACTTAAGAACAACACGAGTTTCATTTGGATGCGAGGCATCAATATATAAATTTTTTGGCATAAATTTTGATTTTTTAATTTCATTTTAATTATCTTATGCCTTAACATTAACAAATTCATGAACTAATTAAAATAAAAATGAACAAAGTTATTAAAAATTTAGTATTTTATGTATTTTTTTTGATTATTTTGTCTGTAATTTCAATAGTTATTGTATTATGGACTTATTCTAACGAATTACCAGATTACAAATTTCTCAAAAACTATAAACCACCAGTCTCAAGCAAGTTATACTCTGGAGAAGGTGAGTTAGTAATAGATTTTGCTACAGAAAAAAGAATTTTTATTCCTTATAATTCTATTCCAAAAATTGTGATCAATTCATTTTTGTCAGCCGAAGACAAAAATTTTTTTGATCACCCTGGAGTGGACGCCAAAGGTGTATTAAGAGCAGTATATAATAATATTTATAATATTTTAGGTTCAAAAAGATTAGAGGGAGCATCAACAATAACACAACAAGTTGCAAAAAATTTTTTACTTACGAATGAAGTAAGTTTAGATAGAAAGCTTAAAGAGGCAATACTTGCATTTAGAATTGAAAGAGCATTTTCTAAAGAAAGAATCCTAGAATTGTATCTAAATCAGATATATCTAGGCGAAGGAAGTTATGGAATAGCTTCAGCAAGTTTAAAATATTTTGATAAGCCAATAAGCAACTTGTCCTATAGCGAAGCTGCCTTGCTTGCTGCTCTCCCCAAAGCTCCAAGTAAATATAATCCCTATAAAAATCTAGAATTAGCAAAATTTAGAAGAAATTTAGTTTTAAAAAACTTATATGATAACGATTACATAAATGAAGATAATTATAAAAATTTAGTCAAATCTGAAATAAAACTAAGCAAAAGAGAAAGAATTTTTTTAGAAGACTCAAGATATTTTGTGGAGGATGTGAGAAAAAAAATTGTTGAACGTTATGGTTTTAATAAAGTTTACAAGCAAGGTTTTAATATAAAAACACCTTTAAATTTAAATCTTCAAAAAATTGCAACGAATGCTTTACGAGATGGACTTTTGGAATACGACAAGCGAAAAGGTTGGCGAGGACCACTATTTAATTCGAATGAAACGAAAGAAAATTGGAGAAGCGTTTTAAAAAAATATAAGTTAGAAAATTCTTTAGACTGGCAAATTGCAATAGTTAAAAAGATTGAAAAATTTTCAGCAAATATAGTGACAGAAAATAATAAGCCTGGAATAATCAGATATGAAAATATAAATTGGATAAAAAAAGATTTTGACAAAATTTTAAAAGTTAATGATGTTATCTATGTAAAAAAAATAAATAAAAATACATATAGCTTACAACAACTACCCGATGTAAATGGCGGCATCGTTGTCATGGACCCTTTTACTGGAAGAGTTTTTGCAATTTCAGGGGGTTTTAGTTTTCTTAAAAGTGAATTCAATAGAGCAACACAAGCCTCAAGACAACCTGGATCTGCACTTAAGCCTTTTATCTATGCATTGGCTTTAGAAAGTCAATTTAAGCCGAACACATTAATTTTAGATGCCCCAATAGTACTTGAGCAAGGAGAGGACCTAAAAATGTGGAAGCCAGAAAATTATGGAAAAAAATTTTATGGTTTATCTACATTAAGAACAGGGATTGAAAAATCAAGAAACTTAATGACAGTGAGAATTTCACAAAAACTAGGTCTAGATGCAATTACTGATTTTACAAAAAAATTAAATATTTATAAAGATCCGAAAAAATTAATGTCAATATCCTTAGGTTCGGAGGAAACAACGCTATTGAAACTCACAACCGCTTATAGCTCTTTTATAAATGGTGGAAAATTAATTAATCCAATATTAATTGATAGAATTCAAGATAGTGAAGGAAAAACAATTTTTAATTCAGAAACAAGATATTGTAAAAATTGTGATGATATTTCTTATTTAAGCAAAAAAATACCTACAATTGAAAATAATTTTTTCCAAGTAATGAGACCAGAAACAGCATACCAAATTACATCCATGCTTGAAGGAGTTATACAAAGAGGAACAGGAAAAGGATTAAAAAATTTGAATTTAGATTTAGCAGGAAAAACAGGTACAACCAATGAAAACACTGATACTTGGTTTATTGGTTATACATCGAATTTAGTAATCGGTGTATATGTTGGTTATGATGAACCAAAAAGTCTTGGAAAGTACGAGACTGGAGCTAAAACCGCAATGCCCATTTTTAAAAATTTTGTAAAAAAAGCTATCAACAAAAAAGATGCTAGACCTTTTAAGGTATCTGATGGTGTAAAAATGGTTTTAATAGATACAAAAACAGGCAAAAAGGTTAATTACGGGTCAAAAGATACTTTAATAGAAGTTTTTAAAATTAATCAAGATAAAAAGTCTTTTGAGATTGATCAGAATTTAAACTATAAACTATCAAACAAAAATATATTTAATTTTTACTAATGGATGAAATATTTAACAAAATACAAACAACTATTATAAAAACAAATAATAGAATTAAGGAGTATCTTTGACAACAAAGATATCTCAAACAAATTAAAAGAAATTAATAAAAAAATAGAAAACCCCAATTTTTGGAATGATAAAGTTTTTGCCAGTAAACTAATAAAAGAAAAAAAGGGATATGATGATCTATTAAAATCATATTTATATATTAAAAAAAAACATTCAGAAATTTGTGATTTATTTAATTTAGCCGATGAGGAAAATAATATTAAAATTAAAGAAGAGTGTATTGAAAACCTAATAAGTCTTGAAAAAAATGTAAAAACTACTGAAATAAAATGTTTTTTATCAAAAGAATCTGACGCTCTAGCTGCTTATGTAGAAATTCATGCTGGTGCTGGAGGTACTGAAAGTCAAGATTGGGCCGAGATGTTAAGAAAAATGTACGCAAAATGGTCACAAAATAAAAAGTATAAGTATGAGTTAATAAGTGAACATAAAGGTGAAGAAGCAGGAATTAAGTCCTCAACCATTAAAATAAATGGCAATTTTATTTACGGACTTCTTAAATCAGAGTCTGGAATACATAGGTTAGTAAGAATATCGCCTTTTGACACAGGCGCAAGACGTCATACTAGTTTTGCAAGTGTTTGGGTTTATCCAGTTGTAGATGAAAATATTAAAATTGAAATCCTTGATAAAGATTTGAGAATTGATACTTACAGGTCTAGCGGTGCCGGCGGCCAACATGTTAACACAACAGACAGTGCAGTTAGAATTACACATAAGCCATCTAAAATTGTAGTACAATGTCAAAATGAGCGTTCCCAACATAAAAATAAAGAAACATGTCTCAATATGCTTAAAGCTAGATTATATGAATTTGAAATTCAAAAAAAAGAGAGGGAAAACGAAAAGACACAAAATTCTAAATCCGAGATAGGATGGGGGCATCAAATTAGATCTTATGTACTTCACCCATATAGACTTGTTAAAGACAACAGGACTAATTTTGAAACTTCTGATCCTGAAAAGGTTTTAAATGGAGAAATAGATAATTTTTTAGAAAAATCGCTTTATAAACTAAATGATAAAAAAAATTAATAAAATTTTTATATATCTAACTTTAATTTTAGGTTTAGTAATTTTTTATTTATCTATGTTTGGACTTACAACGAACAGGTTTAATAATTTAATTAATAATCAAATAAATAATTATAATAAAAATATTTATATCAATTTTAAAGATCCAAGTTTTATAATAAATCTTGTAAATTTTTCCTTAAAAATTGAAATTGATAATCCAATCGTAAATTTTAATAATCATGAATTAAATTTAGATAAAATAAAATTAAATTTAAAATTAAAATCCTTAATATTCGATGAAAATCTATTAGATAGTTTGATAATTAAAAGTAAAGAAAATCAAATAATAAATTACATAAAATTATATAGAACAATTCAAGACAGTATTGGTATTATTATATTGGAAAACTACATTAACTCAGGTGAAGCTCAACTTAACATAAATTTAAATTTTAATAATAATGGTAAAATTAAAAAAGATTTTGAAATTAATGGGAGTGTTAAAAATTTAAAAATACTAAAAAGTTTTAATAAAATTGTTAATAATTCAAATTTTGATTTTTCATTCTATAAAAATAAATTAAAAGTCAGCAATGGCACCTTAGAACTAAATAAATTTATACTAGGTACAAACACACTAGAGATTACTAATGATGAAAATAAAGATTTTTTAATTTCAGGTAATATTTTCAACCAGACTCAAAAGTTAAATCCAGCTTTAATTAAGAAATTTTCAAAAGATGCAATTTTTACTTTAAATAAAGAAGTAACAGGTAAATTTTCAACAAACTTCAATCTTATTGTATCAAAGAAGTTAATGATCAAAAAATTTGACTCAATTACTAATTTAAAACTTAATAATTTAAGAGTAAAAATAAGTAATGATAAAATAAATGAATTATTTTCAGAACAATTCATAGATTTAAAGGACCATGAACTTAAAATAACTTATAATAAAACAAATAAAATTGATGATAATTATTTGCTTATAAGTGGTAAAGGTTTTTATAAGTTAGATAAAGATTTAGATAAAATAAAGTATTCAATTAAAAAAAAAAATAAAAGTATTTATGTTGATGCAAATATAGAATTGAATAATAAAGAGTTTAATATAAATAAAATTAATTTTGTAAAAGAACGTAAGTCACCAGCAGAGATAAAAACTAAATTTGTTTATAATAAGAATAAAAATACTCACTTTTCTGAAATAATATTTAAAAATAACAAGAATACAATAATAGCTAAAGACTTAAAAATTAACTCAAAATATGAGATAAGTGATTTAGAATCTTTAACACTAAATTTTCATGATCAAAAAAATTTATTAAATAAAGTTAATATTAATAAAAATAAAAGTAATTATATAATAAATGGAGATAATTTTGATATTTCAAATATTTATGGTGATATAAATAAGAACTCTGAAACTAAAGATTACTTTTCAAAAAAATTTAATTCCAATTTTCAAATAAATATTAAAAAACTTTATATGCAAAATGATATTTATTTATCTAACGTAGTTGGATCTGCAGAGTTTAAAAATAATGCGATAAAAAAAGCAAAGATTGAGGCAAAATTAGAAAAAAATAAAACATTTAATTTATTTTTAAATACTACCAACTCCGGTGAAAAAATTACTACTGTAACCACTAATTATCCAAAACCTTTCATTCAAAAATATGATTTTGTAAAAGGATTTAGTGATGGAGTACTCGATTATCAGTCAATACAAAAAAACGATATTTCTCACTCAACTTTGTTAATTGATAACTTTAAGGTTAATGAGGTACCTGTTTTAGCAAAAATTTTAACACTAGCTTCATTACAAGGTATTGCTGATTTACTTACCGGAGAAGGGATAAGATTTACCGATTTTGAAATGAGATATAAAAAAAATAAAAGATTAACTACAATTGAAGAAATTTTTGCTATTGGTCCAGCTATTTCAGTTTTAATGAATGGTTATATTGAGCAAGATAAAATTGTCAGTCTAAGAGGTACATTAGTTCCAGCTACTACGATAAATAAGACTATTTCTAATATCCCATTGCTTGGAGATATTTTGGTTGGTGAAAAGGCTGGGGAAGGGGTTTTTGGAGTTAGTTTTAAAATTAAGGGACATCCAAATAAATTAAAAACCACAGTTAATCCTATAAAAACTTTGACACCTAGGTTTATAACAAGAACACTAAAAAATTTAAAAAATTAAATTAATTTAACTACTAGATGTTTCTTTTTTCCAAAAGAAATTTTACAAATATTGTTTACGAAAAAACTTAAATCTACATTCAATTTATCGTCATCAACAACTGAATTATTAATTTTTATCCCTTTATTATTAATTGCTCTCCTAACCTCACTTTTTGAAATTAAAAGTTTTGTACTTACTATAAAATCTAAAATATTTATCCCATTTTTTAAAGTTCGTTTAGATAAATTTACAGAAGGTAAATTTTTTCCAATATTCCCTTTTTCAAAAGTTTCTCTCGCAGTTTTCTCTGCACTTAAAGCAGCTTTGCTCCCATGAAGCATCGATGTTGTTTCGTTAGCTAGTAGTATTTTAAGATCATTAATATTTTCGTCTTTTTTATTATCAATTAAATCAGTATCCAAATCTGTAAACATTTTTAAAAATCGTATTACATCTTCATCATTAGTATTTCTCCAGAATTGCCAGTATTCATAAGCTGGTAAAAATTTTGAGTCCAACCATATAGCTCCTTTCTCAGTTTTACCCATTTTTAATCCAGAGGATAAAGTTATTAGAGGTGTTGTTAAACCAAAAACTTGATTTGATGAATGTCTTTTAATTAAATCAACACCATTAACAATATTTCCCCATTGATCAGATCCTCCTATTTGTAAAAGACAATTTTTTTTTTTATTTAGTTCTAAAAAATCATAAGCTTGTAAAATCATATAATTAAATTCCATATAACTTAAAGACTGTTCCCTATCTAATCTTAGTTTAACACTTTCAAAACTAAGCATTTTATTTATTGTAAAATGTTTTCCTATTTCTCTTAAAAAGTTAATATAGTTAAGTTTCCCTAACCAATCATAATTGTTAACATAAATTGGTTTTAGTTTTGGATTTGTTGTTTTAAGAAAACTATCAAATACCTTTTTTATATTTTTTATATTATTCTCAATTTCTTTTTCTGATAGTATTTTTCTGGTTTCTTCTTTGCCCGAAGGATCACCTATTCTAGTTGTTCCACCTCCGAGAAGAACTATTGGTCTATGTCCGTGCTTTTGTAACAATCTTAAGCACATTATTTGCAATAAACTTCCTACATGCAGACTTGGTGCTGTACTATCAAATCCTATGTACGCATTAATACTTTTGCTATCTAATAAATTAGATAATTCATTCTCGCTAGTACATTGATAAAAATAGCCTCTATCTTTAAATTCTTTTAAAAATTTATTCATAAGTCTATAATTCTACAATATACAAATTTTAATAAAAAAAAATAAGAATGAAAAAAATCTATACTTCTTTAGGGTTTATGAGTGGTACATCTGGAGATGGTATTGATGTTTCTATAATAAAATCTGATGGTTATGACTACATTTCTAAAGTAATTAATAGGTATTATCCATATAAGTCAATCTCCCCATCTATTAAAGATGAATTGAATGAGTTAAAAAAAATTATTATAAATCCAGACGACTTAACAAAATATCAAAAAAGAATAAGTTATTTAGAGGAGCAAATTACATTTGCTCATAATTTTGCGTATCAAAATATAATTAAAGATTTAGACTTTTTTAGAAAAAATCAAGAGATATCACATAGTCCAAAAGATATTATAGAATCTGACAATCTAGAGGAATTAAAAAATATAGACATCGATTTAATTGGATTTCATGGTCAGACCATTTTACATGATGCTAAAATTAAATTAACAAAACAAATTGGCAATGGAAGAATGTTATCTAAATTAACAAAGAAAACAGTTATATATGACTTTAGATCAAATGATATTAAAAATGGTGGAGAAGGAGCACCATTAACACCAATTTATCATCAACTAATATTTAAAAGACTTTATTTAGAATTTCCAATATTTATATTAAATTTAGGAGGTATAACAAATTTAACTATTCTTCAAAATCAAAATAAAATTTCTTTAGCTTGTGATATAGGACCAGGTAATTGTTTAATAGACGAATGGATTAAAAAAAATACATCAAATGATTTTGATTTTGATGGAGAAATAGCTGCAAAAGGAAAAGTTAATAATGAAATACTTTCTAAGGCTTTAGAAAAATATTTTATAAAACAAAATTTAAATACTAAAATTAATAACAATAATTTTGCAGAAATATTTAATGCTCAGAGATCATTTGGTTTACAAGATTTTGATTTAAATTTTGTAAAAGGACTTAGTACGGAAGATGGTGCTGCAACTTTAACTGAGTATACTACATCTATACTTGCTAATTTTATTAATACAATTATTTCTTCTTATAAAGATGATAAAATAAGAGATAAGATCAATATAGTGTTATGTGGTGGTGGAAGAAAAAATTATTTTTTGAGAAAAACTTTGTCCAAAAAAATAAACAAGAAATTATTATTGATAGAAGAAATCACACCAATATTTGGGCAATATAATGGAGACTTTATAGAGTCACAAGCTTTTGCCTACCTTGCAATTAGATCTAAATTAAAATTACCTATTTCATTTCCTGAGACAACAGGCTGTAAAAGCCCTTCAACAGGAGGATTAATTGTAAAAAACTTTTAATATAAAGCAGTTTCTTTTTTAATATATTTATTTAACACCTTTGATAAAGCTAAGTCTGCTTTTGAAAAAAAATGATTTGCATCATTTACAGCTTGAAAATCTATACTTATTCCCTTTTGAGAATTTAGTCTTTTATTTAATTCATTAACATTTGCATAAGGAACAAGCTCATCTTTTTTTCCATAAATAATAATCCCAGAAGTAGGGCAAGGTGATAAAAATGAAAAATCATACACATTTGGTTGAGGAGATATAGCAACGAATCTGTTGATTTCTGGTCTTCTCATTAACAACTGCATTGCTATTAAAGATCCAAAAGAAAATCCAGCTATCCAACATTGTGAATTATCAAAATTTTCTCTCTCTACCCAATCTAATGCTGCAGCCGCATCTGCTAGTTCTCCCTGACCATTATCAAATTCACCATCACTTTTTCCTACACCTCTAAAATTTACTCTACAGACAGAAAAATTATTGTCTTTAAATGTATTAAATGTATCAACCACAACTTTGTTATTCATAGTACCTCCGTATTGTGGATGTGGATGTAAAATTAATGCTATTGGGGAGGTATTTTTTTTACTTTTAAAATATTTAGCCTCTAGACGACCAGCTGGTCCGGGAATGAATATTTCTGAAATTTTGCTTTCCATAAATGAAACTGATTATCACTCTCAAAAAAAAATTACTTTTTTCTATCAAAACAGAGTGACAAATTGCAAGTTTAAAAATGCTCAAAGTTGACTAAATCAGTCGGGAATGTATAAATTAACCGCAAATTAATTGAACTTATGAAGCTAACTAGCAAAGGAAGATATGCAGTAATGGCGCTAACTGATCTTGCGCTCTATTATAAAAATGGGCCAGTATCATTGAGAGATATTTCTTTAAGACAAAATATATCATTACTTTATCTCGAACAAATTTTTTTAAAATTAAGAAAGTACAAGATTGTAGAGAGTATCAGGGGTACAAAGGGAGGGTATAGACTTAATAGAAAAGCATCTGATATTAGATTGTCAGAAATTTTATCAGCTGTGGATGAAAATGTAAAAACTGTTAGATGTATTAAACATTTAAAAAAAGGATGTAATGGCAAATCAATTAAGTGTAATACACACAAACTTTGGGACGAGTTAGATGGGCATATTAATTCATTTTTTGAAAAAAAACTTTTAAGCGACCTGGCGCATAAAAACGATTTAGAAAAAAGATTTTAATGAGAGAAAAAGAAATAGATAAATTAAAAGAATACAAATACGGATTTACTACTGATATTGAAAATATTAAATCCCCAAAAGGTTTAACAAAAAAAACGATTGAGTTTATTTCAAATATAAAAAATGAACCACAGTGGATGTTAAATTGGAGAATGAAAGCATTTGAAAGATTACAAAAAATTAAAGAACCAAATTGGCAGAAACCTAAATACCCTAAAATAGATTATCAGGACTTGTATTATTATTCAGCACCTAAGACAGCTAAAGATAAACCAAAAAGTTTAGATGAGGTAGACCCAAAATTAATAGAAACATATAAAAAACTAGGAATTCCTCTTGATGAACAAAAAAGATTAAGTGGAATAGCTGTGGATGCGGTGTTCGATTCAGTATCTGTAGCAACAACATTCAAAGATAAATTAAATGAGGTTGGAGTAATTTTTTGTTCTATATCTGAAGCAATTCAAAAGCACCCTGAGTTAGTAAAAAAGTATCTTGGATCGGTAATACCTATCAATGACCACTACTTTGCAACTTTAAATTCAGCAGTATTCACAGATGGTTCATTTGTTTACATACCTGAGGGAGTTAAATGTCCGATGGAGTTATCAACATATTTTAGAATAAATGCATCACAAACAGGACAATTTGAAAGAACATTAATAATCGCAGACAAAAATAGTTATGTGAGTTATTTAGAAGGCTGCACTGCTCCAATGAGAGATGAAAATCAATTACATGCTGCAAATGTTGAGTTAGTTGCTCTAGAGGGTGCTGAAATAAAATATTCAACAGTTCAAAACTGGTATCCTGGCGATGAAGATGGAAAAGGGGGTATATATAACTTTGTAACAAAAAGAGGTTTATGCAAAGAAAAAAATTCAAAGATATCATGGACACAGGTTGAGACAGGATCAGCAATTACATGGAAATATCCGAGTTGTATATTAAAAGGAGATAATTCTGT
>CACFYR010000004.1 GCA_902570505.1 uncultured Pelagibacteraceae bacterium
GATAAAAATAAATTAATTTTAAATTTAAAAATAATTTTTCCTGATAAAGATTATATAAAAATCTCTAATAAAATTAATGAGGGAAAATTTTTTTATTTAGAAAAGAATGTATCTAAAAAAAATTATAAAAAGTTATTTTTACTAGGAGATAAATCTATAAAAGAGGAACCAAAAATTTCAAGAGTTTACCCTAATGGCTCATTATTTAGTCATATTCTTGGTCAAATTGATGACAATAATAATGGAATATCTGGTTTAGAAAAATCATTTGATTATGAATTAAAAACATCCAGGGATGATTTAAAACTTTCATTAGATAGTGAAATTCAATATTTAATTAGAGAGGAGCTAATTGCGTCTTCAGAAATATTTAAAAATGTTGGTGCAGCTTCTATACTATTAGATGTTAATACAGGTGAAATTATATCTATGGTTTCTGTTCCTGATTTTGATCTTAATAAAAGAGAAAACATTACAGATAAAAATTTGATTAATAGAGCAACTAAAGGAGTTTATGAATTTGGATCAGTTTTTAAAACATTTACTTTTACCGCAGGATTAAATGAGAAAATTATTGATGTTGATACGCCTTTTCAAAACCTAAAGAAGAATATATCATGTGCAGGTAACAATATAGGGGAATATGATAACAAAATTCCTGCTGATCTTACTGCCGAAGAAATTTTAATTAGATCAGGCAATATAGGCTCTGTTAGAATTGGACAAAAAGTAGGAATTGATAAATATTCGTCATTTTTAGAAAAAATAGGAATAACCAGTCAAATTAATTTCGATATAGAAGAGACTGGTAATCCAATTCCTTTTAAGTGGGGCAAATGTAAATTAGCTACTAGCTCATTTGGTCATGGTATTACGACGACACTTTTGCAATTATCAAAAGCATATGCTGTAATTTCAAATGGTGGTTATTTAATTGAGCCTACATTAATTAGAAATAAAAATTTAACAAAAGAAAATTATAAAAGAGTTTTGAATAAAGGAATTTCAAATAAGGTAAACAATGTTCTTAGAAAAATTGTTTCAACAAAAGCTGGAACAGCTGGATTTGCAAATGTGAAAGGTTATGAAATTGCAGGAAAAACCGGAACAGCTCAAAAAAGCGAAAATGGAAAATATACAAATGAAAAAGTAAATACCTTTGTATCTATTTTTCCTTACTCAAAACCAAAGTTTACATTATTAGTTTTACTTGATGAACCAAAGGCAAATCAGGAATATATCTATACATTTAGAGATGGAACTAATTTTAAATATAAGGGCAATAAAAGAAATACTGCAGGTTGGACTTCAGTCGAAATTGCTGGAAAAATTATAGAAAAAATAGGTCCTATTTTAGCCACAAAATACTAAGAATTTTTTAAAATGAAAATTGGAAATTTTTTAAAAGATATTGACAAAAGGTTTAAGCATCACAATTTTTCAGGGATAGCTTTTCACAGTAAAAATTGTTTCAAAAATTGTATCTATTTTTCAATAAAAGGAAAAGTCTCAAATGGTAATAATTTTATTGATGAGGCAATAAAAAATGGTGCAGACACAATAATATCAGATTTAAATTTTCAAGGTTATAGAGGAAAAACTCTTTTTATTAAAAATAAAAATCCTAGATTATTAATGTCAAATTTTGTAAATAAAATTTATAGAAGAAAGCCCTATAATTTAGTTGGTGTTACTGGCACAAATGGAAAGTCGTCTGTTGCAGATTTTTATTATCAAATATTAAATTTAAATAATATAAAATGTGCATCTATTGGTACACTTGGTGTAAAATCAAAGTATTTTAATTTAAGAACAAATAATACTACTTTAGATAGCATTTCATTAAATAAAATATTTCAAAAATTAATTAAAAGAGGTATTGAAAATATTATACTTGAAGCTTCAAGTCATGGACTTCAACAAAATAGACTTGATGACTTAAAGTTCAACACATCTATTTTTACTAATTTTTCTAGGGACCATCTAGATTATCATAAGTCCTATAAAAGTTATTTAAATTCAAAGTTGATATTATTTAAAAAACTTACCCAAAGAGGAGGACTTGTAATTTCGGACAGAGGTATAAAGGAGTCTAAAATTTTAAAAAATATATCAAGAAAAAAAAAATTAAAAACTATCTTTTTGGGAAAAAATGCAGACCTACAAATCTTGGATATAAGTAAATTTAAAGACTTGCAATTGGTCAAATTTAAATTCAATAATAAAGTTTACTCTTTTACAACGAAGTTAATAGGCAAAACACAAATTATAAATTTATTTATGGCTGTTATAGCAGCCAGTAAATTAATTGATATTTCAAAAATTGTTAACAAGTTAACATATGTAGTACCTGTCAATGGAAGGTTTGAAAATATAGGAAAACTTCTTAACAATTCAAAAGTAATATTAGATTATTCACATACACCTAAAGCATTAGAGACATGCATTGAAGATATTAAAAATCAATTTCAATTTAGCAAAATATCAATTTTATTTGGATGTGGTGGAAATAGAGATAAACCAAAAAGATTAATAATGGGTAAAATTGCTGATAAATTATGTAATAAAATTTACTTAACAGATGACAATCCAAGATCTGAAAATCCAAAAAAAATAAGATCACAAATTAAAAAAGGTATTAAATATAACAAAGTTTTTGAGATCCCATCTAGAGAAATTGCAATAGAAAAAGCAATAAAAGATTTAAAATCGGGTGATGTTCTCATTGTTGCAGGAAAAGGACACGAAAATTTTCAAGAATATAAAACAAAAAAATTTTTCTCAGATAAATTATTTATTGAAAAATATATTGAAAAAAAAAATAAAGCTTTATCTAAAAATTGGAAGGTAAATATCATTAATGAGTCTTTAAACTTAAACATAAATAAAAATGCAAATATTAAAAATGCCTCTATTAATTCAAAAAAAATAGATCAAAATGATTTATTTGTTGGAATTAAAGGAAAAAAATTTGATGGAAATAAATTTGCAATAGAAGCTGTCAAAAAAGGTTGTTACGCAATCGTTGATAAAATATACCACAAACATAAAAAAATTTTATACGTTAAAAATACTTTAAGTGAGTTCCTCAAACTATCATCAAAAGTTAGAGATGTTTCAAATATTTACACTATAGCGATTACTGGTTCTGCAGGTAAAACGTCAACTAAAAATTTAATTGGACAATCTTTTTCTAAAATCACAAGCACAATTTTTTCCAAGAAATCATTTAATAATAAATACGGTGTTCCAATTTCTTTGTTTCAAATTGAAAACAAAACAAATGTTGGTGTTTTTGAGGTCGGAATGGATAAAAAAGGAGAGATTAAAAATCTATCCAAATTTATAAAACCTGATGTTGGTTTAATCACTAATATTTCATATGCGCATATAAAAAATTTTAAAAGTCTTAAAGAAATAGCAGAGGCAAAATCAGAGTTAATTGAGAATATAAGCCCAAATGGAACAATAGTTTTAAATAAAGATGATAAATTTTATAATTTCTTTAAAAGAAAAGCTATTAAAAATAGTTTAAGAACAATTAGTTTCAGTTTATTTAAAAATAAAGGTGCAGATGTTTGTGTTGATAAACTAATTAAAAGTAAAAATAAAAATATCTTGAGCGTTAAATATTTAAATAAAATTTTCAATTTTAGTATTAAAAATGAACTAATTCCCTATCAACAAAATATTTTAGCAACAATATCTGTCTTATCATTGAAATTCGATTTAAATAAAATCAGTAAATTTATATTTAATAGTTATAAAATTCCTGAGGGAAGAGGAGATATTTTTAAATTCAAAACAAAAAATAAAAATATTACTATTTTTGATGAAACATATAATTCCAACCCAATTTCTCTGCAATTTGCTATAAATAAATTTGATAAAATTTATCAACCCAATTCAAAAAAATTTTTGATCTTAGGAGATATGCTTGAATTAGGAAAATTCTCTATAAAATTGCACAAGCAATTCTCTAATATTTTAAATAAATCAAATATAGATAAAGTGTATGTATATGGTAAATATATAAGTCATACATTCAACAAAATAAAAACACAAAAAAAGGGAAAAATTTTTAATAATAAAAAACAAATTTTTGATTTTATAAATAATGAAATGGAGAATAGAGATAGTCTTATGATAAAAGCGTCTAACTCAGTAGGACTTAACAAAATTATCTCTAAACTTAAAAAATAATGTTATATCATATTTTTACAAGCCTGATTGAAGATTATTCATTCTTAAACATTTTTACTTATTTAACTGTTCGAACCGGTCTAGCAATGTTCACAGCTATGTTGGTAATATTTATAATTGGTACGCCTTTTATAAATTTTTTTTCAAAAAAACAGATACATGATCCAATTAGAAAAGATGGTCCAGAGAAACACATATTAAAAAAAATTGGTACACCTACAATGGGAGGTGTGCTTATTTTAATTGGTTTATTTTCTGGGATACTTTTGTGGAGCGATTTACAAAACTCTTTTAACTGGTTTTTAATTTTTATAGTTTTTTCTTTTGGATTATTAGGAGCTTTCGATGATATTAAAAAAATAAGGAGCAAAAGTTCAGATGGAATGTCATCAAAAACTAAATTCTTACTTCAAATTATTATTAGCTTAATTGGAATTATTATTTTAACTTATATAGTAAATCCAGTTGATCTAAAAAACTTATACGTGCCATTTTTTAAAAATGTTGTCATAAATCTTGGGTGGTTTTTTATACCATTTTATTTATTTGTAATTATTGGTTCTTCAAATGCAGTAAATTTAACTGATGGATTAGATGGCCTGGCAACTGTTCCTGTAATACTTGTAGCTGGATGTTTTGCTTTTATAAGTTATGTAAGTGGAAATATAGTTTTTTCTGAATATTTACACATTTCATATATCGAGGGTGTTGGTGAAGCCGCAGTGTTTTGTGGTGCTATAATAGGATCTTGTTTAGGCTTTCTTTGGTTTAATGCCCCGCCTGCAAAAATTTTTATGGGTGACACTGGATCACTCTCTCTCGGTGGATCACTTGGAGCCATATCAATTATAACTAAACACGAAATTGTTTTAGCAATTACAGGAGGTTTATTTGTTTTTGAGGCTATATCGGTAATAGTACAAGTTTTATCTTTTAAATTAACAGGAAAAAGAATTTTTAAAATGGCACCAATACATCACCATTTTGAGAAAAAAGGATGGGAAGAGTCCACAGTTGTTATAAGGTTTTGGATAATTTCGATAATTCTTGCAATGATAGGACTTGCAACACTTAAACTTAGATAATGGTTATTCTAAAAGGGAAAAAATTTCTTATTTATGGTTTTGGTTTAAGTGGAAAATCTTGCTTCAGGTTTTTAAATAAAAATAATTATGTAAGAATCTTAGACGATAAGGAAGAAAATATACCAAAAATACTTTCAAAAAAAAAAATAATAAAAAAAAAACTCAGAAGAGTTAATTTTGACTATATTGTTTTAAGCCCAGGAATAGATAAAACATCTTGTTCTATAAAAAAGTATCTTAAAATTAATAGTAATAAAATAATTAACGAATTAGACATATTTTATTCCCTATGTCCAAAAAATAAAAAAATATCAATTACGGGAACCAATGGAAAATCAACAGTAGTATCAATTATTTATAAAGTGCTAAAAAAATCAGGAATTGATGCAAGATTAGTTGGAAATATAGGTTTTCCAATACTATCTGAAAAAAATATAAATAAAAACACAGTTTTTATTATTGAGGTCTCATCATATCAAATTGAATATTCAAAGTACTTTATTTCAGACATAGCTGTAATACTTAATATATCACCTGATCATTTAGAAAGACATAGGTCATTTAAAAATTATTACGAGACAAAATTTAAATTAATTAAAAATCAAACCAAAAGAGGCGTATCTCTAATTAACAAAAATCTAGATCATTTTGATAAATATTCAAAAAAAAATGATATTAAATCAAAAATTTATAAAATAAATCCTATTGTCTCAAATAAAATAATTTCAAAAATATCAAATAATTATTTTTTAAATAAAAATAATTTAGAAAATTTAAAATTTGTCTTAAAAATTTGTCAAATATTTAAAATCAAAATTAATACTTTTTTTGAAACTTTAAATAAATTTAAAGGATTGCAATATAGACAACAAACAATTTTAAAAAAAAAGAATTTAATTATTATAAATGACTCAAAATCGACAAGCTTTTCTTCAAGTATAAATTTAATTAAGTCTTATAGAAATATTTATTGGATTTTAGGTGGACAGTCAAAGATGGGCGATAAATTAACTTTAAAAAAATCTGATTTTTACGATGTAAAAGCTTACATATATGGGAAAGACAAAAATTTTTTTAAAAATAAACTCAAAAATAAAATAAAATGTAAAAAATTTAAAAATTTAAATGATGCTACAAAAAGCGTTTATAATAATATATCCAACGATAAAAGTTTAAAACATATTATTTTTAGCCCTGCTGCTGCCTCTTATGATCAATATAGAAATTTTGAAGAAAGAGGAAAAAAATTTAATTTAATAGTCAAAAAATTAAAATTTTAAAAATGTTAAAAAAATTATTTTTTATTTATTATGAATGGTGGAAAAAAATTGATAAAATAATTTTTTTTATAATTTTATTCTTATTTCTACTAGGGTTATTTTTTTCCCTAGTTTCTACTTCAATTATTGCATCTGAAAAATTAAATACAAACTCATATTATTTTTTTATTAAACATTTGATATTTATATTAATTGGTTCTTTTATTTTTATTTTCCTCTCACTTTTAGAGGAAAATAAACTAATAAACTCTTGTATTATTCTTTTTTTCATTTGCTTGTTTTGTCTGGCCTTAGTGCCCATTTTAGGAATTGAAGTTAAGGGATCAAAAAGATGGATTGATATTGGTATTCTACCAAGATTTCAACCAATTGAGTTATTAAAACCATTCGTGATTGTTATTTTAAGTACTTTATTATCAACTTTCAAAATTCAAAATTTATACTTGAAATATTTTTTAAGTCTCGCTTTAATTATGCCCATAGTTATGTTGCTTATAACACAGCCAGATATAGGCCAAACCTTGTTGTTGATTTTAGTTTGGTTATCATTAATTTTTATTTCAGGTATCAATTTATTAATTTTTTCATGTTTTTTTTTACTTTTAGGATCAATTTTAAGTTTCGTTGTAATTTTTATCCCAAAATTTGCTTACATTAAATTAAGATTATTTTCTTTTTTAAATCCTACAAGTGGAAATAATTATCAATCTGAGAGAGCCACCGAAGCCATAATCAATGGCGGGCTATTTGGTCAAGGCATAGGCGAAGGTACATTAAACTCAAAAGTTCCAGAGGCACATACAGATTATATTATTTCGGTAATTTCTGAGGAATTTGGTGCCTTAATTGTGATTTTAATTATGATTATATACTTAGTTTTATCTTTTAAAATAATGAAAAAAATAGACCAGGAAACTAATCAAAACCACAAATTAATACTTTTAGGATGTTTAGTTTTAATATTATTTCAGACCTTTATACATATCGGGGTAAATATAAGAATCCTGCCCACTACAGGAATGACACTTCCTTTTTTAAGCTACGGGGGATCTTCAATAATTAGCACCTCTATTATATCAGGTATCATTTTAAATTTTACAAAAAGAAAAATAAATAATTAATGAAAAACGTTTTGATATCAACTGGAGGCACAGGGGGACATGTTATACCTGCTTTAAATATAAATGACCACTTAAGTAATACATTTAATACATATATTGTTACAGATCTGAGAGGAATGAAATTTATCGATAAAAATAAATATAAATTTGACATTATCGAAACTCCTAAATTACCATCCTCGATAATTAAGTATCCAATTTATTTTTTTTTACTTATATACTCACTTATAAAATCCTTTATTTACCTAAAAAAAAAGAAAATAAATTATGTAATTAGTACTGGTGGATACATGTCTATGCCATTATGTATAATTGCAAAATTTTTAAGTATAAATATTTATTTATTCGAGCCAAATAAAGTTTTAGGAAGATCAAATAAATTAATACTTGGGTTCTCAAAAAAAATTATATGTAACTATGAAAATATCATTAATTTTCCATCTAAATTTGTTAGTAAAATTTTTCTTGTTAAACCTATCTTAAAAAAAGAAATCTTTTTATTAAATAAAAACAAAAAAACTCCAAATGATGGTTTAAATATTTTAGTTTTAGGAGGTAGTCAGGGTGCAAATTTTTTTGATCAATTTGTTGAAAACTTAATATTAAATTTATCAAAAAAATTCAAAATTACTGTTTATCAACAAGTAAATAATCCTAATATATTAGATAAATTAAAAAAAAAATATTTAGATAACAATATTCAAAGTAATATTTTCACTTTTGATAACGACATTTTAAAGTCAATGAATAAATGTAATATTGCAATAACAAGATGTGGTGCATCAACAATTGCTGAATTAGTATATTTTAATATTCCTTTTATCGGAATACCTTTTCCTTTTGCTAAAGATAATCATCAATTTTATAATGCTAAATTTTATGAGGAAAATGATTGTTGTTGGTTGTATAAGCAAAAAGATATCAGCTTAAACAAAATGCTAGATTTATTTAATAGAATTATAGAAAATCCGAATTTATATTTAAAAAAATATGAAAACTTAAGTAAATTTTCATATGAATACGATTGGAATAATGTAAACAAAAAATTAATAGATTTACTAGATGAAAATTAAGTTAGCAAAAACTGAGAATATTCACTTTATAGGAATTGGTGGTATAGGCATGAGTGGTTTAGCCATTATTATGAAGGGATTAGGTTTTAAAGTTCAAGGTAGTGACAAAAATTTTAACAAAAATCTAGAGAGATTGAGGAATAATAAAATTAATTATTTCATAGGCCATAAAAAATCAAATATCTTAAAATCAACTATTATAGTTGTTTCGTCAGCAATACCCTCAAATAATCCTGAGATAAGAGAGGCAAAAAGAAAAAATTTACCAATTTATAAAAGAGGGGAAGTTTTAGGTCATATTGTATCATTATTGAAAAATATTGTTGTTGCTGGATCGCATGGAAAAACTACAACTACCTCCTTAATATCATCTATTTTTTCAGAAACAAAAATGGATGCAACAATCATTAATGGGGGAGTTTTAAATTCATATGGTAATTCTGCGAGATTAGGAAAAAGTGAATGGTGCGTGCTAGAATCTGATGAGTCCGATGGTAGTTTCTTAAAAATACCTATAACATATTCAGTTGTTACCAACATAGATAAAGAACATTTAGACTTTTATAAATCAATAGACAATTTAAAAAAAAATTTTCAAACATTTATTGAAAATACTCCATCATTTGGAAAATGTTTTGTATGTTTTGACGACAAAACAAATAAAGATGTTTTAAAAAAAATTAAAAATAAGAATTTTTTGACTTATGGAATGGAAAATAAAACTAATTTTAGAATTAAGAATGTATCGCAAAAAGAAAATCAATCTCAATTTGACTTAATTATTTCTTTGCCAGGCAGGCCTATTAAAATAATTAAAAAAATTCAATTACCAATTATAGGTGTACACAATATAAAAAATGCAACTGCTGCAATTGCTGTATCCCATTCGATTGGAATCTCCGATAAAATAATTAAAAGAGGATTAAAAAATTATCAAGGTGTTCAAAGAAGATTTAATTACTTATTTGAGCATAAAAAATCAATCTTTATTGACGATTATGCTCATCATCCAACTGAGATTAAATCAGTATTAAGTGGAGTTAAAGAAGTATACAAAAAAAGAAATATTTACTGCATATTCCAACCTCACAGAGTTTCAAGAATAAACGATTTAAAAATACAATTTGAAAATTGTTTTAAGCATGCTTCTTATGTAGTTTTATGCCCTGTATTTAAAGCGGGAGAAAAAATACGTTTAAAACTAAATTATAGAAAATTTGCGTCAAATATTGCTAAGAAGTCAAATACAATTGTAATTATGATACAGGATGAAAAAGAATTAATAAAATTTGTAAAACAAAATATTTTTGGAAAAAATATAGTAATTGGCATGGGTGCAGGTTCTATTTCTGGTTGGATGAAAAATTTAAAATTTAATTTAAAATGAAAATAAATGATATCGAAAAGTTCGCTCAAAATATTGAAAGCAAAATATTTTTTGATTATGATGTGAAACATCTTAACTGGTTTAATATTGGTGGAAAAACTCAAATATTCTTCAAACCAGAATCACTTAAAGATTTAAAAGAATTTTTAAAATTATACAAAAAAAGAGGAAAAATTTTTATTCTTGGGGCAGGTTCAAATATATTATTTTCAGACAAATTATTTGAAGGGGTGGTTATTAAACTCGGTAAAAACTTTAATAAAATCTCTAAATTAGCTGAAGATAAAATTATAGCTGGCAGTATTGTGATTGACAGAGTTTTATCTGATTTTGCAAAGGAAAATGCTATAAGTGGTTTTGAATTTTTATCGTGTATTCCAGGTACAGTTGGAGGAGGCTTAAGAATGAATTCTGGATGTTACGGCTCGGAGTTCAAAGATATTGTTTTATCTGTTCAAGCAATAGATTATAAAGGGAATATAATAACTATACCTTCAAAAAAAATTAAGTTCAATTATAGAGAAAGCGATTTATCAAACGACTTATTATTTTTAAGTGCATCCTTTCTTGGTAAAAAATCAAATATTCAAGATATTTCTAATAAAATTCAAAAATTTAAAAAAGAAAAAGAAATATCTCAACCTTCTAAAATAAAAACTGGAGGCAGTACTTTTAAAAATCCTATTAATTATACCAAACACAAAGTTTGGGAATTAATTAAACAGTCTGTCCCTGAAAATACAAAATTTGGAGACGCCTTTATTTCGAGTCATCATGCAAATTTTTTTGTAAATAAAAAAGAGGCAAAATTTCATGATATGATGATGTTGATTGATTATGTAAAAGAACAAGTTAAAAAAAAGTTCAACATAAATCTAGAATTAGAAATTAAAATTATAAAATAGTGAAAAAAAAAATAGTTATTTTGTCTGGTGGGTATTCTAAAGAGAGAGAAATAAGTTTAACCTCTGGTAATGAAGTTTATAAAAGTATTAAAAATAAATACAGATGTTATTTGATCGATCCAAAGGGAGATCTAAATCAGGTATTAAAAAAAATAAAGCCAGATATAGTTTTTAACGGATTACACGGAAGATATGGCGAAGATGGTTATATACAATCAATATTAGAGAATGAAAAAATAAAATATACTCATTCTGGCGTTTTATCATCTTTTTTAGCAATGGATAAATATCTATCTAAAAAAATTTTTAAGGAAAATAATATTTTAACACCAGCAAGTTTTAAGCATACTTTCTCAAATAATATCAGTCATAAAAAACTTCTCTCAAAGGCAAATATATTGAAATTCCCAATAGTTCTTAAACCTATTAATGAGGGATCAAGTGTTGGTGTTTATATAACTAACAAAAAAAATTTTTTTAAAAATTTAAAAAAACTCAGGGCTTTCAATGAAATTTTAATAGAGAAATATATTCCTGGAAGAGAAATTCAATCAGCTGTTTTGGGAAACAAAAAACTTGGAGCAATTGAATTAGTTCCAAAAAGAAAATTTTACGATTATAAAGCTAAATATGACAAAAAAGCTAACACTACACACATTATGCCGGCAAACTTATCTAAAGAAAATTATAATAAAGTTAATAACATAGCTTTAAAGGCTCATAAATTATTAAATTGTAGAGGAGTCACAAGGTCAGACTTTAGATTTTATAAAAATAAATTTTATTTATTAGAGCTTAATACACAACCCGGAATGACTTCACTTTCTTTAGTGCCTGAAATAGCTAAATACAATAAAATAGAGTTTAATCAACTAATTGAATCCTTGATAAAAGATGCGTCTACGAGTAAATAAAAAAAATAAAATTTTATTTTATTTTATTCTTTTTATTTTATTTACAACTATAACAAATAACAATTTTTACAGCATAAAAAATAAACTTTTTAAAATAGATTCTATTGAGATTTATGGATTAAAAGATAAGGATAAAGTTCAAATCATTGAAAATTTGAGTTATTTACTTGGAACAAATTTATTATTTCTAGATCATGACAAAATATCTTACGATTTAGAAAAATTAGGATATTTAGAAAATTATAAAATATTTAAAAAGTATCCGTCATCTTTAAATATTTATGCAGATTATACGAATTTAATAGCTAGAACTTTTATTGATGGCAATATGTTCTATCTAACATCTAATGGAAAGTTTATAAGTAAAACAAATTTAAACATTCCTGCAATTATTCCAAATGTTTATGGTAAATTTAATCCTGAGGATTATTTTAATTTAAACGAAATTTTAAAAAAAAATAAATTTCAAATTAATGAAATTACTGAATACTTTTATTTTGAGAGCAATAGGTGGGATATCAAATTGCGAAATAATACAATAATCAAATTTCCAAGCACTAATTTAGACCAATATATTAAAATAGCAAAATTATTAATTAAAAATAACAATGAAAAAAAAATTATTGATTTACGTGTATCAAATCAAGTAATCATTACTAATGAGTAGTGATAAATTATTTTCAATTTTAGATTTTGGTTCATCAAAATTGAGATTAGGAATATTTAAAAATTACTTAAATAACTCAAAATTTATTTCTGAGGTTGATAGTTTAGACAATCTCGAATTTAAAAATCAAAATGGTAATCAAAAGCAAAATCTACAGAAACTAATCATAAGATCGGAAAAAGAAATAAACCAACACATGAATAATATAAATTTAATGTTTGATAGTCCAAAAATTTTATTCCTTGATTTTTCTATAAAAAAAAAAATGGATAAGATAAAATCAAATAATTCGGTTTTTAAAAATATTCTTCAAGAAGCAAAACAAATAATACAGGAAAAAAATCAAAACTTTAAAATTTTACACATAATAATTTCTAAATATATTTTAGACGGAATAGAGTTCGAAGATATGCCTGAAGATATTATAATTGAAGAGGCAATTTTAGAATTAAAATTTATATTGGCTCCTAATATAATTTTAAATAAACTAAAAGAACTTTTGAATGAAAATCATATAACTATTAATAATTTTTATAACTCTACCTATGTAAAAACTTTAAACTATACATCTTATTTTGAAAATTTTGACATAAAGACATTTATTGATGTGGGTTATAAAAAAACCTCTTTAGCATTATATAAAAATAATAAATTGTTATTTTTAGATTTTCTACCTATAGGTGGTGATCATATTACAAAGGATATTTCTAAAGTTTTGAATAAAGAATATAACGATTCTGAAATCCTAAAAAAATCCTTAATACAAAAAGAAGTAACTTTTATTAATGATGAGAAAAATCAAGATTTATTAATTAAAATAATTCATGCACGAATTGAGGAAATAATAGACTTATGTTTTAAGAATATTACGGACCTAGAGAATATTAAAAATAAAAAGTCAATTCTTATTTTTACCGGAGAAGGCTCTAAAATTTTAAGTAGAAATTCAATTTATCTTAAAGAAAAGTACAATATTTTCGATGACTTAAATTTTTTTGAGGAAAATTGTGAAACAATTTGCAACTCCGCCTATAATTATGAAGGCTCAACTAATTTCTCAGAGGTAATGATCATACCTAAAAAACAAAGAAAAAATGGACTATTTGAGAAATTTTTCTATATGTTTAGTAGATAATTGTATTTTACTGTAACATAAGTTGTATTAATTAAATCCTTAAAACAAGTATTGTGCGGTATGTCTTTACTTAATCAAAAAACAATTAATAAAAAAATTACTATTTCTGGAACAGGACTTCATTCTGGAAAAAATGTGAATTTAAAAATTCTACCTTCTAAAGAAAATACTGGTATTGTTTTTTTAAGATCAGATTTAGTTAAAGACAATGTGGTAATTCCTCATTTTAACAATGTATCAGATACAACATTGTGTACCACTATTCAAAATAGTTCAGGCGTAAAAGTATCGACTATAGAGCATTTGATGGCTGCGTTTTATGGATTGGGTATTGATAATGCTTTAGTTGAACTTGATGCTCAAGAAGTTCCAATACTAGATGGATCTGCTAAAGAATGGATAGAAATTTTATTACAATCTGGAATTAGTACTTCTAATGCTCCAATCAAAATAATTAAAATTAATAAAAATATTAAAGTTGACCTTGGAGATAAATTTATTGAAATTAAGAAGTCAAAAGTAAGTCTTGATATTGATTTTGAAATTAAATATCCAGGGTGTATTATTGGCATTCAAAGAAACAAATTAAATATTTTAAATGATGACTTGTCTAAAATTTACGAGTCTAGAACTTTCTGTAAGTACGAGGATATTGATAATTTAAAGAAATCTGGGTTTGCAAAAGGTGGCTCTTTAGATAATGCAATTGTTGTTAAACAAAACGAAATCCTAAATAAAGAGGGTTTAAGAAATGATAAAGAGTTCGTAAACCATAAAATATTAGACTGTATGGGTGATCTCTATCTTTCAGGATATAAAATTATAGGTTCAATTATATGCTCTCAAGGTGGACATAGTCTCACACACAAACTGTTATGTGAGATTTTTGCTGATAAAAGTAATTTTAGTATAATCGAATTAAAAGGTAAGAATTTACCTCATACAATAGTAGATTATTATCATCTCAAATCAATTGCTTAAAATTACAATTTTTTTTATTTTCTGATAAGAATTGTAAATGCATAAAAATTTATTTTTATATTTATTAATATTAATATTATTACAGTCTTGTTCAGGTAAAAATAAGGATATAGTTGTAGACGAAATATTAAACAAAGATCTAGATAGTCAGATGATCGAGTCTTATAATCAAGGCTTTGAGGCTTTAAGTGTTGGCGATGGTTATACTGCAGCAAAAAAATTTAGCGAGGCTGAAATTTTTTATCCACAATCTAAATGGGCACCAAGATCATCACTTATGACAGCATATTCATATTATTCTGTTAACCTTTATACTGACGCAATAGCAGAAATTAACAGGTATTTAAAAACATACCCATTACACCAAAGACAAAATTATGCTTATTACTTACTCGCACTTTCATATTATGAGCAAATTGTAGATGAAAAGAAAGATTTAGGACCTTTATTGGAAGCCAAAAAATACTTTAAAATTATTTTGCAGGAATATCCAAAAAGTGAGTTTGCATATGATGCTGAATATAAATTAGAATTGATAATTGAAATACTAGCAGCAAAAGAAATGTATCTAGGAAGATATTATTTAGAAAAAGAAAAATGGATTGCAGCTATGAATAGATTTAAAAACGTAGTAGAAAATTATGATAAAACTATTTATATTGAGGAAGCTTTGTTTAGATTAGTTGAAATTCATTACAAATTAGGAATGATCGACGAGTCAAAAAAATTTGCTAAGCTATTAGGTTATAATTATCAATCAAGTGAATGGTACTTAGCATCTTATAAAATATTTAATAAAGATTATAAAAAAATTAAGAAAGTTGAAAAATCTAAGAAGGTGTCACTAGTTGACAAATTAAAATCACTTGTAGATTAATATGAGTGAGAAAAAAATAATTAAAAATTACTTAAATAAAATTAAGAAGCTCAAAGAGCACAATAACCTATATTTTAATAAAAATAGTCCAAAAAATCTCAGATGAGGAATATGATAAGTTAAAAATAGAAATACTGGATTTGGAAAAAAAACATCCTAGTATTATATCTAAAGATTCGCCGTCACTTAATGTTGGTTTCACTCCATCCAAAAATTTTAAAAAATTAAAGCATAGAGTTCAAATGTTATCTTTATCAAATGTATTTTCAAAAGAAGATCTTATAAACTTTGAAAAAAAAATTTTAAATTTTTTAGATTTCAAAAAAGATTACAAAATTGAATATAGTGTAGAGCCAAAAATTGATGGCATATCAGCGTCTCTTACTTACAAAAAAGGAAAATTAATATATGGAGTTTCAAGAGGCGATGGAAAGGAGGGTGAGTTAATAACTGAAAATTTAAAAACAATTAAGGATATTCCCCAAAAAATTTCTCATAAAGAATTTCCAGATGATATTGAAATAAGAGGTGAAGTCTTTATTGAAAATCATGACTTCAAAAAAATATCAAATAATTTTGCAAATGCTAGAAATGCGGCCTCTGGATCATTAAGACAAAAAGATCCAAATGAAACAAAGAAAATTCCTTTAAAATTTATAGCCTATACATTTGGATACTTTCAAAATAACAATTTTTCAAAACAATCAGAATTTATATCATACCTAAAAAAATGGGGTTTCAAAGTAAGTGAGTATAACAAAATTATTTCTGGAATAGATAATTTAATATTCAACCATAAAGAGTTTGAGAATAAAAGATTTAATATCGATTATGATTTAGATGGTTTAGTTTATAAAATAAATGATTTTAATTTACAAAATAGATTGGGTTTTGTTGCGAATGCACCAAGATGGGCAACAGCACATAAATTTTCAGCTAAAAGTGGATCATCACAAATCTTAAATATTGATATTCAAATTGGAAGAACTGGAGCACTTACGCCTGTTGCAAAAATTAAACCTGTAAATATCGGTGGAGTTACAGTTTCAAATGCCACACTTCACAATGAAGAAGAAATTTTAAGAAAAGATTTAAGAGTAGGTGATTATGTTAAGATTGAAAGAGCAGGTGATGTAATACCTCATGTAATTTCAGTTGATTTAAAAAAAAGAAGTCAAAAATCAAAAAAGTTTTTATTTCCAAGCAAATGTCCGTCTTGTGGTTCTAAAGTTTCTAAAGACTATAATTTTACAACAAAAAAATATGATGCTGTAAGACGATGTTCTTCTGAGGGTTACTATTGTGAAAAAATGTCAATTGAAAAAATTAAACATTTTATATCAAAAGATGCAATGAATATTGATGGATTAGGAAAAAAAGTAGTAGAAAATTTTTGGGATTTAAAAATAATCAGATATCCTTACGATATATTTGATTTAAAATATGAAAATATTGAAAAGTTGGAGGGCTGGGGAAAGCTATCAGTATCAAATCTTAAGTATTCAATAGAAAAATCGAAGAAGGTGTCTTTAGAAAAATTTATATTTTCTTTAGGTATAAGGCATATTGGTCAAGAAAATGCAAAATTAATGGCAGATAATTTAAAAGATATAAAAAATCTTTTAAAAATTGATGCAAAATACAATTTTCAAAAATTTTTAAATATTGATGGTATTGGAGAAACTCAGGTTAAGTCATTAAAGAATTTTTTCTCAAATGAGATCAATGTAAATATTATTAAAAAATTGACACAACAATTAACTATTTCCAAAGTTGAAAATAAAAAAACTGGTAAATTCATAGATAAGACATTTCTAATTACAGGAAAATTAAACGGAATAAGTAGAGCTGAAGCTAAGTCAAAAATAGAAAAACAATCTGGTAAAATACTCAGTTCAGTAAATAAAAATCTGAACTACTTAATAACTGGTGATAAACCAACTATTAAAAAAATTAATAAAGCTAAAGAATTAAATATCGTTATTTTAGAACAAAAAGATTTTTTAAAATTGTTAGATTAAGCTTTTCAACCAAACTCTTTCTTTTTTATTTAAATATAAGGAAAGATTTTTATAAATATATTTGTGATAATTTTTCAAATAAATTTTTTCATTATTGTTTAATAATTGGAAGTTTATTAGGTCAAAATCTATTGGCACAAGAGTAAGATTTTTAAAAAACTTTTTTTTTTTATTTTTTAAAATAACAAGAAGATTTTCAATTCTTATCCCATACTTATTTTTTTTGTAAAAACCTGGCTCGTTGCTTAAAATCATGCCTTCCTCTAACGGCACAATGTTATATTTGCTTAAAGACTGAGGACCTTCATGCACATTTAAGAAATGACCAACACCATGGCCGGTGCCATGTTCATAATCTAAATTAACTTCATTCAAATACTTTCTTGCAATTTTATCCAATAATTTTCCAGTTTTGAATTTATTAAGATTTGCTAATGCTACTGATATATGGCCTTTTAAAACTCTGGTAAAAACATTTTTTATTTCTTTTGATGGCTTTTTAAAACAGATAGTTCTAGTAACATCAGTCGTTCCAAATTTATACTGTCCACCTGTATCAAATAATAACAAATCGTCATTTCTTATTTTCCTATTAGTATTTTTATTTACATTATAATGTACAATTGCTCCATTTGGTCCGGATCCTATAATAGGTGAAAAACTTGGAAATAAATAATTTTTATTTTTATTTCTAAAAAAATTAATTTTTTTTTTAACATATAGTTCATCTAGCTGTTTATGATTTTTTTTAATCCAATAAATAAATTTTGTAAGTGCAATGCCGTCCTCTATGTGAGCTTTTATCATATTTTTAATTTCGGTCTTATTTTTTATTGATTTTAATCTATAACATGGATCTATATTGCCTTTGATAAAGAATAATTTAGATATAATTTGTTCATTAAAACTTGAGCAGGTAGACCGATCAATCAAAATACTTTTACCTTTTAGATTGAGTAAAATTTTTAGTAAATCATTTTTATTAAACAATTTGATATTTTCATAATTTTTTTGATTTTTTATTTTTTTGAATTTTTTTTTATCTGTTAGTAAATAAATCTCTCTTTTTTGATTCAAAATTAATTGGCAATTAGGTATAGGACTATTTGGGCTATCAAATCCTCTTATGTTAAGAAGCCAAGCTACATTTTCTGGGGCACTTATAAAAATATTATCAATTTTTTTTTTTTTTAAACTTTTTATTAATCTAGTTATTTTATTATTTTTGTTTTCCCCCGAAATTTTTTTATTAAGTGTGTAAAATGGTTTAGAAACATAATTTATTTTTTTTTGTATAATTTTGTCGACTAAATTTTCTCTGATTGGAATAATATTACAATAAGGTGCTATGTTCTTTTTTAAAAAAAAATTTGTAAATAATTTAGGATCAATTCCTAAATTAATTTTATTCGAGAAGCTTTTAAGTATATATTTTGGATCTTTTTTTGATATTTCTAAAATGTCAAAGTTTCTTCCAGACTCTTTTTCAGCTTGAATTTTGTACCTGCCATCCACAAACAAATAGCTTTTTTTTTTTAATATCATTGCTATTCCAGCTGAACCAGAAAAATTTGATATCGAAAATAGTCGATTGGGATTGGAGTATTCGTTAAAATATTCATCGTTCTTAGGAACTAGATAACCGTCTAGATAATTTGACTTTATTAAATCTTTAAAAAGTTTAAGTGTTCTCATTTTATTTTAATCTTTTTTGATATCTAATCCATCCAGGGCTTTTTATTTCGCTTTCGAATTCAACATCTTGATTAAATTCAAAGTCAGATTCTTGACCACTTTCCTCAAAAATATTTTTATTTAACTTTTCATTTGGTAATTCCTCAATAAATCTCGAAGCTATGCTATCAACCCAGTCGCCCTGATAATATCTGCTCATTGAAAAAGATATACTTAATAACTTTTTTGCTCTAGTTATTCCCACATAGGCGAGTCTTCTCTCCTCTTCTAGTCCATTTTCTCCTTTTTCTTCAATCGATTTTTGGTGGGGAAACAAACCTTCCTCCCACCCAGGCAAAAATACAGCATCAAATTCAAGTCCTTTAGCTGCATGCATAGTCATTAAGCTTACTTTTTCTCCTTCCCAGTCTCGGTCTAATGAAGTTGCTAAAGAAACATGTTCTAAGAAGCTTTCTAAATTGTCAAATTCTTTCATTGCACTTAATAGTTCTTTAATATTTTCAATCCTATTTTCGTTTTCTAAATCTTTTTTATTTTTTAACATTTGGCTATATCCAGACTCATCTAAGATCATTTGTAAAATTTTGATATGATTAATTTGATTTTGAAAATCTTTTTTCCATTTGTCTATCAGATTTAAAATAGTACTCAAACCGATTTTTGTTTTAGGTTTAATTTTATTTAGTTCAATCAATTTTTTGGATGCTTCGTAATAGGAAAAGTTATTTTGTTTTGCATATTCAGCAATTTGTTTTACCGTGGTGTCACCAACCGATCTTTTTGGAACATTTACTATCCTCTCGAAAGCCAAGTCATCTTTCGTTTGATAAATTATTCTAAGGTAAGCGACACAATCTTTTATCTCAGATCTTTCATAAAATTTAATTCCACCTACTATTCTATAAGGTAATCCTATTTTTAAAAATCTTTCCTCAAATTCTCTTGTCTGAAAAATTGCCCTTACTAAAATTGCTATATTATTATACCCGAAACTTTTCTTTAAACCTTCAATTTTATCTCCAACATTAATAGCCTCATCTTTTCCATTTCTATAACAATCTAAATTAATTAATTCTCCATTCTCACCATCTGAAAAAAGTTTTTTTCCAACTCTTTTATTATTATTTTTTATCAATTCGGAAGCCACATATAGTATATTTTGAGTTGACCTGTAATTTTTTTCAAGTCTTATTACTTTTGTATTTTCATAAGTTTTATCGAATTCCAGAAAATTTTTAATTTCAGCTCCTCTCCAGCTGTAAATTGATTGGTCGTCATCGCCTACGCAGCACAAATTTTTATTATGCGATGAAAGAAAGCTTAGCCATTTACTTTGGATTATATTTGTATCTTGATATTCATCTACTAAAATATATTTAAAATTTTTTGAATAAATTTCGCATATATCAGAATTGTTCTGGAATAATTTCACACAGTGTAATAATAAGTCACCAAAATCACAGGCATTAAGGTCAATTAACTTAGTTTGATAAATTTTATAAATCTGTAATAAATTTTTTTCAATTACCTCACTCTTTTTTAAAATCACTTCATCAGGGTACCATCCATTATTTTTCCATTTATCGATAACAGATAAAATAAAATTTGGAGAAATTTTTTTGATATCTATATTTTCTGATTTGCAAATATTTTTAATTAATCTTGTCTGATCATCCTGATCAATTATAGTAAAATTATGATTTAAACCAACAGCTCTAGCATGCTTTCTTAATAATTTCGCACTTATAGAATGAAACGTTCCAAGCCAAGAGAGCCCAATTGCTTTTTTACCTAGTATATTTGAAACCCTAGTTTGCATTTCCTTTGCCGCCTTGTTTGTAAATGTGACTGACAAAATTTGATTTGGAAAAGCCTTTTTTTCCTCGATTATGTGAGCTATTTTAGATGTAAGAACTTTAGTCTTTCCAGACCCAGCCCCGGCGACTATTAGAAGTGGACCCTCTAAATATGTGACAGCTTCTAATTGTTGTTCATTTAAATTATTTTTATATTCTATTTTAGTCATAATTTATTAACTTCTATAGTATAAGCTCTAGAATTCTATGATAAATTTTTTTAAAAAAAATAATCAATTTCATTTAATTTTTATAATTTTTAGTATTTTTTTTTCAATAATTTTATTTTTATCCGCACCTACTTTATTTGATTATAAAAAAATGCACCAAAAAATACAAAAAGAGATCGAATCAGAATTTAATATAAATATAAGCAAAATAACAAAAATTAATTATGGTTTTATGCCATCGCCTCACCTAGTTATTGAAAAAGCTGCATTGAAATTAGAAAAAGATTTACCAAAAATTGCAGATATCAAAAACGCAAAATTATTTATTTCTCTCTTTAATTTGTATAATTATAAAAATATAACAATTAAGAAGATTGAATTAAATAAAGAAAATTTATATTTCAACAATCTAAATTTTAAAAAATTAATAGACCATTTTTACGAAAAAAAAAATAAACCAATTTTATTAAAAAATTCAAATTTTTTCTTTGTTGATAAAGGAGGAGATGTTGTAACAATCTCTCCGATTAGGAAATTTTTTTATTGGCAAAACAACGATACTAATCAAAAAAAAATAAAAATAACAGGAAATATTTTCGACTCTGACTATAATTTTAATTGGGATAAAGATACAAACAAAAAACCTCAGTCATCTAATTTTAGCCTTAAGTTTAAAAATCCTAAACTGCTTTTTGAAAATTCACTAGTAAGAGAAGATAAAAGTAGTAGTGGTAAATTAAAAACCAAATTTTTAAACCACACAATTGAAATAAAATACTTAAATAACAATGAAGGTATTTTTATTGATTCAATTGGCAATAAACAAGACAAATTTTCTGTTGATGGTAAAATTGAATTAAATCCATTCTTCTTTGATATTAATGCTTCTATTAAAAAACAAAAAATAGGAATCTTTATAAAAACTATTTTGTTAAATTATTTTAATTATAAAGAGGATATTCATGAGAACTTAAATGGTAAAATAACTTTAAAATTAAATAAAATAAATAATGCTTATTTTAATTCTGGTTTTTTTGAATTCGATTTTTATAATAATCAAATATTTCTTGAAAATAATAATGTAGAAATAAGAAATATTGGAGATTTATCATTAAAAAATAGTTTATTTTATGAAAATAACGGAGCAATCTATTTTGCAGGTGAAATTGAATTAAATATTAGCAATCAAGATGAGTTTTATAGAAGATTTTCAATACCAATAAAAAAAAGAATAGATTTAAAGAAGATAAATTTTGTATATCAAACAAATATTGATAGCGACTCATCTAGTATCTCAAATGTAATTTTTAATAAAGAATCTGTTTTTGAATTTAATTTCGAGAACGTAAATAATTCAATCAAAAATGATTTTGACAATTATCAAAAATTTAGAAATGTTGTAAAGGAAGAATTTGTAAGGATTAACTAGGGTTGATCATTTTTTTTGGATCAACTATTAACTCATAATCTTTTTTGCTAATCAGGCCAGTTTTTAATGCTTCCTCTTTCAAGCTTGTATTATTTTTTATCGCTTTTTTTGCAATTTTAGCCGCATTATCATAACCTATTTTGGGCGCAAGTGCTGTTACTAGCATTAAAGAATTATCCAGATAATGTTGAATTTTTTTCTTATCGGCTTTCAATCCTTTTATACAATAATTAGAAAAATTTTTAATACTATCCGAAAGTAAATCAATTGATTGCAAAACATTTTCAGCTATTAAAGGTTTGAAAACGTTTAATTCAAAATGACCATTTGAACCTGCAATTGTAACTCCACTGTGATTACCCATAACTTTCGCACAAACCATGGTGACCGCTTCAGATTGAGTTGGATTTACTTTCCCTGGCATTATTGAAGATCCTGGTTCATTAGAAGGTAAAATTAATTCTCCATAGCCTGCTCTAGGTCCAGATCCTAAAAAACGAATATCATTTGCAATTTTTGTTAAAGCTACAGCCAAAGTATTAAGAACTCCTGAAAAATTGACTACAGCGTCATGTGCCGCCAAAGCAGAAAATTTATTTTTGGCAGGCTTAAAATTTATCTTAGTATATCTTTTTATTTGATTGATAATTTTTTTGTCAAAATTCTTTCTTGTGTTAATCCCAGTACCAACTGCTGTTCCTCCTTGTGCAAGAAAATATAATTCATTTAAGGCCTCTTTAACTCTTTGTATACTTTCTTCAATTTGTGAATGATATCCAGAAAATTCTTGTCCCAGTGTTAGTGGTGTAGCATCTTGAAGATGAGTTCTACCTATTTTTACGATATTTTTAAAATTTTTAACTTTCTTTTTTAACTCTTTACTTAATAAAATTAGAGACGGTAAAAGTTTTCTTTTAGTTTCCATTGTAATAGCTATATGCATTGCTGTAGGAAAAACGTCATTAGTAGATTGTGATTTGTTTACATGGTCATTAGGATGTACAGGAGTTTTAGATCCTTTTTTTCCTTTTAAAAGCTCTATAGCCCTATTTGAAATTACCTCATTTACATTCATATTAGTTTGAGTGCCTGATCCTGTTTGCCATACTTTTAGAGGAAAATTATCATCGAGTTTTCCCATAATAACTTCTTCAGAAGCTTTTATTATTGCATTTGCGATTTTTGCACTAATAAGTTTGTCTTTTTTATGAACAATAGCTGCAGATTTTTTTATAATTGCAATAGATTTAATTAATATTGGTCTAACTTTTACTTCACCGATATCAAAATATTTTTTTGATCTCTCGGTTGAAGCTCCCCAATATTTATCCCCAGGAACATTAATAACTCCTAAACTGTCTGTTTCTTTTCTTTTTTTCATGATTTAAATCAAATATTATAGTCCTAAATTTATACAATAATTAAAAGCAAAATAATAGCAGGGTTAACATTAAAGTAAGGAAGGATTATGACAAATTTCGAAAAGGTTGGTATTTTTATGAAAACCTTTGGTCAAGATGTAAAAACTACATCAGAATTAGCAGAAGATAAAATAAATAAATTAAGAGTGAGTCTTATTGAGGAGGAGCTAGATGAATTAAAAGCCGCAATTAAGGATAATGATATCAAAGAGGTAGCTGACGCTCTGACTGATATATTATATGTGACTTATGGGGCAGGTCATGCTTTCGGAATAAACCTAGATAAATGTTTTGAGGAAGTTCAAAATTCCAACATGAGTAAACTTGGTTCTGATGGTAAGCCTATTTATAACAACAGTGGTAAAGTAATGAAAGGACCTAATTATTTCAAACCCGATCTTTCAAAATTTATTAATAAAAACTAAATTACCCAGGAAGGTTTTTTAATTCTTATAACTGCATCACCGCATTTGTATTTTTTTTCAAATTTGAAATTTTTATCTTTAAATTTGATTACTGCAAATGGATACTGATCGAAAATTAGAATTTTTCCTAACTCAAAATTGTTATCTTTAATTATGTTATCTTTAGTAAAATTACCTTTAATTTTTTCAACTGAAAATAATCTTTTTGATAGTTTATTTTTTAATTTTATTCTAGCTGTATTTTCTTGTCCTATGTAGCAACCTTTTTTAAAATCAATACCATTCAATTCCTCTAAGTTACATTCGATTCCAAAAATATTATTTTGCAACTTATCAGTATTTATTTGAGGGATACCTAAATCGCTGCTTATCGAATAGTAATCATCAATGTTAGATGATTTTAGTTTTAACAATTTTAATGATAAATGTAGTTTTTCAAGATTAATAATTAATCGTGCTCCTAAATCTGTATGTCTTGGATCTAAATAAAGCGGATCTTCTCTAAATTTGATTGTGTGTCCAGGTAAATTTTTGCTGTGCTCTAAACTTAAAAATTTTTCTTTAGATAACACTGCAATAACAAATTCATTACTCAAATTTAATATTTCAACACGAGATCTTAATTTATATAATTCAAATTTTTTGTATAATTCTTCTATAATTTTCTTTTCACACTCAATAAAGTAACCACTTTTGTGTTTTACAATAAAAAATTCATATAGATATTTACCTTGTGGAGTTAAGAGAGATGCAAAACAACTTAAATTTGTGTTTACCTTTCTAATATCATTTGAGATTAGATTTTGTAAAAAAGCTTCTGTATCTTGACCGTTTATATATAAGATGCCTCTTTCCTCTAAAATATATACATTATTTTTATTCATAATTGATTGTTCTCAAATTATAATATAGTTACTTTTTTGCCAAATGTTAGATCTCATAATTAAAAATGGAACATGTTATATTGATGATAATCTTGAGAAATTAGATCTTGGTATACAGAATGGTAAAATATCTCATATAGGCAACCTTAAAGAGGAAAAATCTAAGAATACAATTGATGTTACTAATAAAATTGTTTTACCAGGTTTGATGGACACTCAAGTTCATTTTAGAGAGCCAGGTTCTGTTGATGCAGAAGATTTACATTCTGGAAGTAGAGCAGCAATTGTTGGTGGTATAACTAGTGTTTTTGAAATGCCAAACACAAATCCACCTACAACAAATTTTGAAGAATTCCAAAAAAAAATTAGTATTGGCAAGAGAATGTATTGTAATCATGCATTTTATTTTGGTGCTACTGCTGAAAATTACCAATTATTGGAAAAATTAAAAGATTTGGATGGATGTTGTGGAATCAAACTTTTTGCAGGTTCGTCAACAGGAAATTTATTGGTTGATAAAGAGGATGATATAGAAAAAGTTTTTAAACATGCATCTAAAGTTGTTGCGGTTCATTCTGAAGATGAAGAAATACTAAAACTAAGAAAAAAATTAATCGAAAACGGTAATGTAAAAACACATCCTGTTTGGAGAAACGAAGAAGTAGCAATATCTTCGACAAGAAAAATAGTTAAAATTGCAAAGAGGTTAAATAAAAAAGCGCATATATTACATGTAACTACAAAAGAAGAGGTAGATTTTCTTTCACAGAATAAAGGAAATATTACTTTTGAAATTACACCTCAGCATTTAACAATTTATGCACCAGATTGTTATGATAATCTCGGATCATATGCTCAAATGAATCCTCCTATAAGAGATAAATCTCATTATGATAGACTATGGTATGCTGTAAGAAATAATTACAACGATACTATTGGTTCTGATCATGCGCCACACTTAAAAATAAATAAAGAAAAACCTTACCCCAATTCACCATCTGGAATGCCAGGTGTTCAAACAATATTACCTGTAATGCTCAATCATATGAATAATGGAAAAATTAACTTAAACCAAATAGTAAATTTTTTATGTAAAAACCCAGTGAAAATATTTGGGATTAAAAACAAAGGTTATATTAAAAAAAACTTTGATGCAGATTTTACTATTGTTGATTTAAAAAGGGAAATTGAAATTAAAAATGAGAATATAGAGAGCAAATGTGGATGGTCACCATTTAATGGATATAAATTTAAAGGAGTACCAATCTATACAGTTATTGGCGGAGATATAAAGATGCAAGATGGAAAAATTATCGGAGAGCCAACGGGTAAACCATTAAGTTTTAAATAGTCTTTGAAGAGAAAGAATTTACTAAAACAACACCAATTATAATTAAAAATAATCCTAAAACAGCCTGCCAACTCAATGTTTGTTTAAAAAATATGTATCCTAAAATTGCAATCGTAAAAATTCCTAAGCCGCTCCAAACACCATAAACGATTGCAATAGGCAGTTTATTTACGACAAATGTTAATAAATAAAATGCAGATAAGTAAAACAACGCAAGAAAGAATGTTGGTATAGGTTTTGTAAAATTTTGACAAATTGGAAGAAGCATTGTGCCACAAACCTCGCAAATTATAGCGCCAGCTAAAAATAAATAAGTTTTAATCATCAGTTGATAATTTTATTTATTATTAAATCTTTTTTTATCTCATCCAATATTGCAGGATCATCAATAGTAGCTGGCATTTTATATTCCTCTTTATCTGCAATTTTTCTAACAGTTCCCCTTAAAATTTTACCCGATCTCGTTTTAGGCAATCTCTTTACTACTATAGCTGTTTTAAAAGCTGCAACAGGTCCCACTTTATCTCTAACCATTTGTATACACTCTTTAGATATTGTTTCATTATCCTTATCAACTCCTGCTTTTAGCGCGATTAAACCAATAGGCAATTGACCTTTTAGTTTATCAGCAATTCCGACTACGGCGCACTCAGCTACAGATTGATGCTCTGATAAAACTTCTTCTATTGCTCCAGTTGATAATCTATGTCCAGCCACATTGATAATGTCATCTGTTCTTGACATTATCCAAATATAACCATCCTCATCAATATGACCAGCATCGTAGGTTTGATAATATCCATCATAGTTAGACATATAAGTATTTTTGTATCTTTCATCTGCATTCCATAAAGTTGGAAATGTTCCTGGAGGAAGAGGTAGTTTTACAACTATGTCACCCATTTCATTTGATTTTGCTAGTGATTGATCTGGTTTAATAATTCTTACATCATATCCAGGAACGGCTTTGCATGCAGAGCCATATTTTGTCTCCATCATTTCAATCCCTGTGCAGTTCGAGCTTATAGCCCAACTAGTTTCTGTTTGCCACCAATGGTCAATTACAGGAACCTTTAATAACTTTTCAGCCCATTTTATAGTATCCGGATCTGCTCGTTCTCCTGCTAAAAATAAACTTTCAAAAGAGCTAAGGTCATATTTTGAAAAAAATTTTCCATCAGGATCCTCTTTCTTAATTGCCCTAAATGCAGTTGGCGCAGTAAAAAGAGATTTAACCTTGTAGTCCGAAATAATTTTCCAGAAAGCTCCAGCGTCAGGAGTTCCAACTGGTTTACCTTCAAAAAGAACTGTAGTACATCCTTTAAACAACGGAGCATAAACGATGTATGAATGACCGACTATCCATCCTATGTCACTTGCAGACCACCATACATCTTCTTCATTGATATTATAAATATTTTTCATAGTCCACTTCAAAGCAACAATGTGACCACCGATATCTCTTACAATCCCCTTTGGAATTCCTGTGGTGCCAGATGTATAAAGGATATATGCATAATCATTTGAATTCATTTCGACACAATCTGTATCTTTTGAATTTGCTAACGCCTCCTCCCAGCTTATCTCAACTGGTGGATTTAATTTAACTTCATTTCCTTTTCTTTGAAAAAAAATTACTCTTTCAACTTTATGCTTAGCGAGTTTTAATGCTTCATCAACAAGAGGTTTATATTCAACTGTTCTAGATGGTTCAAAACCACAAGATGCAGTTAACAAAATCTTTGCCTTACTATCGTCAATTCTACTTGCTAATTCGTTAGATGCAAAACCGCCAAAAACAACTGAATGAATTGCTCCAATTCTTCCGCATGCAAGCATAGCAACAACTGCCTCAGGTATCATTGGCATGTAAATTATAACCCTGTCTCCCTTTTTTACACCTTGATTTAATAGAGCCCCTGCAAATTTAGAAACTTTGTCTTTTAACTCTTTATATGTGTGTTTAGATTTATTTCCTGTAATAGGACTATCATATATTAATGCTGTTTTATCGCCCTTACCATTATCAATGTGAATATCTAATGCGTTGTAACAAGTATTCGTTATTCCATCCTCATACCATTTATAAAAAGGATGATTAGATTTATTTAAAATTTTAGAAGGTTTTTTAAACCAAAAAATATCCTCGGAGTTTTTTTGCCAAAAATCCTCAGGATTTTCTATGGAATTTCTATAAATTTGTTGAAATTTGTCATTCATTACTAATTGATTCCATACGCCTAAAATATATTGATTTTATGTTACAGGTTGTATTTAATTTTAAAAAGTCAATAAAATCAACACTTATTAACTGTAAAAAAGTCTTCAATTAACTAATTTAATTTGATATTTACCGACCTAACTTGGGTTTATTGCGGAATAAACCTGTAGTTTAAATTTAAACTATAAAAACTAACTAATGAGGGAGTTTTTTATGAAAACATTAAAAACGTTAGCATTTGCTGCGATAGCTCTAATTGGAGCATCAACAGGTGCTAATGCTGCTGAAGCCTTTTTAGCTACAGACGATTTCGTAGGTATTTCGTTTTGGTTAATTTCAATGGGTATGTTAGCAGCCACTGCGTTTTTCTTTATGGAGCAAGCTAATGTTAGCACTCAGTGGAGAAAATCGGTAAACGTAGCTGGACTTGTAACTGGTATAGCATTCATTCACTATATGTATATGAGAGCGGTTTGGGTTGAAACAGGTGATACTCCAACTGTTTACAGATATATTGACTGGTTAATTACTGTACCTTTACAGCTAGTTGAGTTTTATTTAATTCTTGCAGCAGTAAGAAAAGTTCCAACTGGAATATTCTGGAGAATATTAATTGGTTCTATCGTTATGCTTGTAGGTGGATATGCAGGAGAAGCTGGATTCATCAACGCGATGCTAGGTTTCATTATCGGTATGGCTGGATGGATTTACATTCTTTATGAAATATTCTCTGGTGAAGCAGGTAAATCAATGGCTAAATCAGGTAACAAGTCTCTTGTTACTGCATTCAGCGCATTGAGAATGATCGTTACTGTTGGTTGGGCTATCTACCCACTTGGATATGTATTTGGATATCTAACTGGTGGAATAGACGCAAACTCTTTGAACGTGATTTACAACTTAGCTGACTTTGTGAACAAGATCGCTTTTGGTCTAATCATTTGGTCATGTGCAGTTGCAAACTCTTCTAAGAGAGCTTAATTAAAAGATAACTAAACTTTTAAATAGGGCAAGTTTTATACTTGCCCTATTTTTTTTTGTACTTATATAATTCCTATGACTAAAATTACTTACATTGAACACAACGGAAATTCACATACAGTTGATGTTGACAATGGGTTATCGGTAATGGAGGGAGCCGTTCAAAATGATATTCCTGGTATAGATGGAGACTGTGGTGGGGGTATGTCATGCGCTACCTGCCATGTTTATGTCACAGAAGATTGGTTTGATAAATTAGAAAAGAAATTAGATGGTGAAGAAGATATGTTAGATCAAGCTTACGAACCAAAAAAAAATAGTAGGCTTAGTTGTCAAATAACAGTCTCAGATGAGTTAGATGGTCTAATTGTTAATATGCCAGAGAAACAGGTTTAATGATTAAAACTGATGCGTTAATTATAGGAGCAGGACCAACAGGATTATTTACTGCACATCAATTAAAAATTATAGGTTTAGATTGTGAGATAGTTGATAACCTAGACAAACCAGGTGGACAATGCATAGAACTTTATCCAGATAAACCTATATACGATATTCCTGCTATTCCAGAGTGTACAGGAGAAGAATTAACAAAAAATTTATTAGATCAATTAAAACCATTTAGTATAAATTTTCATTTAGGCGAAAGGGTTGATGAAATAAAAAAAATAGAAAATAAATGGGATGTTAAAACCAACAAAGGTAAGTGTTTTATTACACCTAATGTTATTATAGCTGGGGGTGTTGGGTCATTTGAACCAAGAAAATTTTCACCAAAAGAGTGTGCAAATTTTGAGGATAAATCAATATTTTATTCAGTAAAAAACAAAAAGATATTTGAGGGAAAGACTGTTTCAATTTTTGGAGGAGGCGACAGCGCATTAGATTGGGCAGTAGAGTTATCAAAAAACTCTAAAGTAAACCTAATACATAGAAGAGATGAATTTAGAGGAGCACAAGCAACTTTAGATAAAATTTATGAATTACAAAAATCAGGAAAGATTAATCTTTTTACTAAATATCAACTAAAATCTGTTAAAGGTAACGGAACACTTGAAAGTATAGATATTGAACATGAAAACAAAGAAATCACAAATCTTAAATCTGATTATGTATTAGGATTTTTTGGATTGATAATGCAGCTTGGGCCAATAGCAAATTGGGGACTTAATTTGAATAAAAAAACAGTAGAGGTCGACACGGAAAAATTTGAGACAAATCAAAAAGGCATTTATGCAATAGGTGATATTTGCAACTATCCAGGAAAATTAAAACTAATATTATCAGGGTTTCATGAGGGTGCACTAGCTGCAAGGGCTTGTTTTAAACTTGCAAAACCAAATGAAAAATATCGATTTGAATTTACAACTTCGTCTAAAGTAATAAAAGAAAGACTTGGTGTAAAAAGTGATTGAGTTATTTGCCTCTGACACTCCAAATGGAAAAAAAATAAGTATAATGTTGGAGGAAATCAATCTTCCTTACAAAGTAGTTCCGGTAGATTTAAGCAAAGGTGAGCAATTCGAAGAGAAGTTCGTTAAAATTAGCCCCTTTAGCAAAATACCTGTAATTAGTGATAGTGAAACAAAAAAAAATGTTTTTGGATCTGGTGCAATATTAATTTATTTAGCAGAAAAGAGTAATAAATTTTATGATAAAGATAATAAATTAAATATTGACCAATGGTTGATGGCTCAGATGGGGTTAGTTGGCCCTATGATTGGTCAGTATCATTCTTTCTATCGTTTCAATAAAGGAAAAAGTAAATACGGCGAAGAAAGGTATTTTAAAATTACCAAAGATTTGTATTCTCGACTTAATATGAGACTATCAGAGTCAACGTATCTTGCCGGAGAAAATTATTCAATTGCCGATATTGCAACTTGGCCATGGATAGCAAGACATAAATGGCATGATATAGGATTAAAAAATCATGAAAATTTATGCAGATGGTATGAGGTTATCTCGACTAGAGAGCCTGTTAAAAAAGGTTATGATTTTATGGGCGCAGGTGAAATACCTAAACCTTAATCATCTGCATGCACTTTTTCGTCTTTTTCATGTTTCTCCTGTGCAGCTATACAAAGTGTTGCTACAGGTCTTGCCATAAGTCTTTTTAAACCTATTGGTTCACCTGTATCTTCACAAAATCCATAAGTCCCATCTTGTATTTTTTTTAAAGCTGAGTCTATCTTGCTTATTAATTTAATTTGTCTATTGATTGCTCTCATTTCAACATTTTTTTCTGTATATGATGATGCCTGATCAACTATATCTGCAGAGGTACTATTGTCATCAAGTGAACTATTAAATAACGCCTCATTACTACTTCTTTTTAATTCAGTTTTCCAATCCAAAAGTTTTTTTTTAAAAAAAGCTAAATGTTTTGCGCACATATACTTTTCGGTTTGTTTTGGGATATATGTTTTGGAGATCTTTACCATACGTAAATTATTAAGTTTGGTGAATATATTCATGAATTAATAGGTGTCAATAAACCATAAATTGTATAAATACAGGTAAAATGGTTGATAAAATTATGAATATAAGAATTTTGTTTTACTCTTTTCTAGGGCTACATTTAATAATATGGACAGCGATTCCATTTATCACTAATAACAATTTACCACTCGACACTATAGAAGCACTAGCATGGGGTAGTAACTTGGATTGGGGATTTGACAAACATCCACCAATGAGCGCAGTATTAGTCGAAATATTTTTTCAAATTTTTGGGAATAAAGATTGGGCTTACTACCTTTTAAGTCAAATTTGTATTATAATTTCTTTTATTGTTGTTTTTAAATTATCAGAAGAATTTTTAAAAAATACATTACTCTGTCTTATATCTGTTTTATTATTAGAGGGAATTTATTTTTATAATTTTACTACACCAGAATTTAATGTAAATGTTTGTCTAATTCCTTTCTGGACTTTAACAGTATTTTATTTTTGGAGAGGTCTTCAGTATAACCAAATTACAGATTGGTTTTTGTTGGGTGTTTTTGCAGGTTTTGGATTTTTGTCCAAATATCTTTTTATTTATCTTGGTCTAGCTATTAATTTTTATTTAGTTTATAAAATCGCAAAAAAAGAAATTAATTTAAAATGTTTATTTTCAGTTATACCTTTTTTACTAATTATTTTTCCACACTTGGTTTGGCTAAATGAAAATAATTTTATTACAATTACATACGGTTTAAAAAGAACTGGAGTAACTGATCAAGGTGTTTTAGATCATATTATTCTTCCTATTATATTTTTAGCTAAACAAATTGTAATTTTGATACCATTTTTTATAATGATTTTTTTTCTAAATCAAAAATCTAAAATTACTTTCAATATAAAAGATGAAAAGTTAATTTTTTTATTAGCTATAAATTTACTACCTATACTATTAATTTTGATAACCTCCCTAATTTTAGGTGCTAAAATTAGAACAATGTGGATGACACCTTTTTATATATTTTTAGGTCTACTATCTGTTTATATTATTCAATCAAATATCCAATTAGCAAAATTGAAAAACTTTATGATCACATTTATAATTTTATTTTTTCTTTCACCTTTTATTTATGGTTATATTTCTATAACTGAAAATAATAAAAGAACTGATTATCAGGGAAAAAAGATTGCAAATATAGTTGAAATGGAATGGAACAAATTTAGCAAGAATGAATTTGCGTTATCTTCTGTGATAGGTGATGAGTGGGTTGCTGGCAACTTATCTTACCATATAAAATCAAGACCCAAGAGATATGATTTATCTGTAGATACTAATGAACTCGATGGAGGATTTATAATAGTAAATCATCCAGAACTAAATTGTAAATCTAGTTTTTATCCAATATTTAAATCTGTAAAATTAGATTTTGAGGGAAATCCATGTATTGTGATGTATAGTAATTTAAAATGAATATTAGTGATAAATGGAAAAAAATCTTATTTGCAGCCATTATTATTGGCGCAATTGAATTATCTGGATTTGGAATATTTGCATCATTCTTCAGACTCTTAAGCTCTGTAACTCCATGAGAATAATTATTTTAATTCCAATTTATAATGATTGGCAATCTGTCAGCCAATTATTAAAAAATATTGATTTAGTTGTAAAAGACATCAATCACGATTTTTTAGTTTATCTAATTAATGATGGTTCAACAGAAAAAAAACCAAACAATATTGGATCAATTGATAATTTGAAGTCATTAAAAATTATAAATATGAATAACAATATCGGTCATGCAAGATGTATTGCTACAGGCATTAAGTACATCTATGAAAACGAAAATTTTGATTACATAATACCTATGGATGGCGATGGTGAAGATAGGCCCGAAGAAATAAAAATCTTTGTCGAAAATCAAGCTTACAATGAGAATACCCCAATAGTTGGAGAAAGAATTAAAAGATCAGAGAACTTAACTTTTAAATTAAGTTATTTTTTTCACAAATTGATCACACTTGTATTTACTGGAAAATCGATAAAGTTTGGAAATTTTACTTTTCTCCCAAAAAAAACTATTGAAAAGTTATTAAATGATAAAGCGACATGGAGCAGCTTTTCAGGAGCATTGGTTAAAGTTGAAAATAATTTTGCTTCTATACCATCAGTTAGAGGAAAAAGATATTTTGGACCATCAAAAATGAATTTTTTAAACCTTGTTAAACATTCTTTATCTATCATTGCAGTTTTTAAAACTAGCGTAATTATTAGATCAATAGCTTTCTACGCAATATACTTAATATTAATTTCTAATAATATTAGTTTTATTACGTGCATACCTTTAGTTCTGATTATTATATTTGGTATATCAATTGTAAAAATCTCTAGCAGAGAAAATTTAGATGATTTTAAAAATTCACTATCAAACATAAAAAGCATAGAAACAAATGATTAAAAAAAGCAATATTCTTATAACAGGAGGAGCGGGATATATTGGAAGTCATATCGCAGAAAAATTAGAAAAAACAAAATCAAAAGTAATTATTTACGATAATTTAATCACTGGTTATAGGAGACTTATAAATAAGAGAGCAATATTTATAAAAGGAGATATTAAAAATAAAAAACTATTATCTAATACAATAAAAAAATATAATATAAATACAGTTATTCATTTAGCTGCTTATCTTAATGTAAGTGAGGCTGAAAAACATAAAAAAAAATATATTGTTAATAATATCAATGGAACACTTAATTTAATTAAGTGTTGCAGCGTTTCCTCTGTTAAGTATTTTATTTTTTCTTCATCTTGCTCTGTTTATGGAAATATAAATGGTGCAGTTAATGAAAAAAAAATTCCAAATCCCCAAGGACATTATGCTTACACCAAATTTAAGAGTGAAAATATTATAAAAAAATATTCAAAAAAATTTAAATATAAATACGCTATATTAAGATACTTTAATGTAGCAGGAGCAAGTAGTTCTGGAAAAATTGGAGAAATACAAAGATCTTATGGACATTTAATTAAAAATTTAGCCATACAATCACTTAAAAAAAAACCAATAATTTCTATTTTTGGAAATGATTACAATACTAAAGATGGGACTTGTATTAGGGATTACATTCATGTCTCAGATCTTGCTGATATTCATTTAAAAAGTTTAAATTATATTTATACAAAACCGTCATTATTACTTAATTGTGGATATGGAAAAGGTTACTCCGTTTTAGACATTGTTAATTTATTCAAAAAAATGAATAAAAATACTATTGTTAATTATGCCAAAAGAAGACCTGGTGATGTTTCGCAAGTTTACGCTGATACAAAAAAATCAATTAAACTTTTAAAATGGCGACCAAAATATAATAACTTAAAACTAATTCTTAAAAGTGCTTTTAAATGGGAAAAAAAAATTAAAAAATCTTAAATTTTTAGAACGCTTTTATTGTTGGTATACAATAAAAATCAGCAGTATCAATTTTTGAAGAGTGTTCTCTTTTCATGAACCATTTTTTTCTTATACCAGCACTTGCGACGCTTAATGTTGATCTTCCAAACCTATAATTAGTTTTGTCTATCGATCTCATTAGTCTATTAATTTTTTCGTCTTTTTCGCATGCAAATAGATTATTTTTATTATCTTCATTTGATAGACCGCTAAACATTACGCCAGCTTTTTGATAGCGGTAACCGTTTTTATAAATATCTTGTAAAATAGAAATCGCGGTTTTTACAGTTTCAATACTATTATTTGTTGCCACTGGAAAGTCGATAGTTTTTGAATTTGAGTAGTACCCAAAACTTCTTTGGAAGGGACTTGTCCTAACAAAAACGGTTAAAGCTTTTGCAACTAAGTTTTCACTTCTAAGCTTTTCAGAAGCATTTAAACAATAACTTGCAACAGCTTCTTTTAATTCTTGAAAATTTTCAACTCTTTTTCCAAATGAACGTGATACGACACAACTTTTTCTTTTTGATGTAGTTTTTTCAAGCTCAATACAAGGTATACCTCGTAATTCCATTGCAGTTCTTGAGCTTAAAACATTTGAGCATTTTTTTATCCAAGTATTTGATTTATTTTTAAGTTGTTTTGCGTTGTATATTCCATTTTTTTGATAAAATTTTGTAAGCTGTCTTCCCACACCCCAAACATCATTGATTTCTACTTTTTCTAAAATTGGATCAAGATTTTCAACTCCTATCAGACTAGTAACACCTACTTTAGTTTTTTTTGCAATATGATTTGCAACTTTGCTTAAAGTTTTAGTTTTAGCTATTCCAATGCTTGTTGGTATACCAGTCCACTTTAAAACAGTAGATCTGATTTCCTTTCCAACTTCTTCTACTTCTTTATCTGAGAAATTTGATAGGTCCATAAAAGCCTCATCTATAGAATAAATCTCAATATCAGAATTAAATCTTTTTAAAGTTCTCATAACTCTTCTTGATAGATCACCGTATAAGGAGTAGTTTGAAGAGAATACATTTACATTATTTTTAATAATAATATCTTTTGCTTTAAAATAAGGTTCTCCCATTTTTATACCTAAAGCTTTAGCTTCGTTAGATCTTGAAATAATACATCCATCATTGTTTGATAAAACCACAACAGGTTTTCTTTTTATTTTAGGATTAAACAATCTTTCACATGATACATAGAAAGAATTACAATCCACTAATCCTATTTTTTTAGTATACTGAGTGGATGACATAAGTGACAACTCCCCAAATAAATATATCTTCTTCTTCGTTAATTAAAATACGGTCTTCAAATTTTTTAGAACCAGAGGTTAAAAACTTTTTATCTCTTTCTTGTACGAAAGTTTTTACCACAAGTTCGTCATGAACATTTGCAATTACAGTTGAAAAATTTCTTGGATTTAAGCTCTTGTCGACAACTAATATATCTCCATCATTAATCCCGACATCAGTCATAGACCTTCCTTGAACTCTAATTACAAAAGTTGCTGGTACATTTTTTATTAGATGAACATTAAGATCTATATCTTCCTCAATGTAGTCAGTTGCTGGAGACGGAAAACCAGCACCAGCTTTATGTAAATAATAAGGTATAGTAAGCTTCATGAGTGTTCTTGTTTTGTTCTATTTGTAGCGCAATTATTCAATAGTGTCAATCAGGTTGTATTTTGAGTCTGTAAATGAATCAAAAGTGAATCAAAACAAGAACATCTAAACAAGATTTAGTGTGCTTGTGGATAACTTTAACCAATAGTAGTTTATATATCATATTTAAAAATAAAAAATTAAGATGAAAAATGTGTCATGTCATTGCGGAAAAGTGAAATTACAAATCAAAGTAGATGATATTGGAAAACTACAAAGATGTAATTGTTCAATTTGTAGAAAAAAAGGTTCTATAATGGCCGCAATAGATTTAAACAATTTAGAAATTTTAGAAGGCAAAGAAAATTTATCTATGTACCAATTTAATACAAAAGTTGCAAAGCACTACTTCTGCAAAATATGTGGAATATATACTCATCATCAAAGAAGAAGCAATCCAAATGAATTTGCGGTAAATGTTGGGTGCATAGATGAAATTGATCCATATGAGTATTTTAAGTTAAAAGTAGAGAATAATGATGGAAATAATCATATACTAGATAGAGTAAAAAAATGAAAAAAAAATTAACTTGTCATTGTGGCGGTGTAGAAGCAGAGGTAAAAATTCCGGAAACGGGAATTGAAAAATTAATGAGGTGCAATTGTACTCTGTGTAAAAGAAAAGGATATATCATTGGTGTACTAGGAGAAAATGATTTTACACTTATTAAAGGTAAAGAGTTATTAAAACTTTACCAGTATTATACTAACACAGCAAAACATTTTTTTTGTTCAGTTTGTGGAATACATACTCACAATAATCCAAGAATTAATCCAAAAATTTTTGGTATTAATGTTGCATGCATTGAGGGAATAGATCCATTTAAATTAGAAAACGTGGGTTTAAATGACGGTCAAAATCATCCTTTAGATAAAAAAAAATAAAATGAAAGTTTATAATGATTGCTACAGAGTAGTAAGAAAAAAATGTTTTAAGTTCATTAAATCTCAAGAAACAAGTAAAGAAAAATTTAAAAACAAAGAGAGAATGATTAAAAAATATTTAATTCCAGTTTCTTTTTGGATATCAGAAAAATGTAAATCTAAACCCTATTTTATTGGACTTGCAGGCGGTCAAGGAACTGGAAAAACCACAATATCATCAATTCTTAAAATCATATTAATTAATTATTTCAAACTAAATGTTTTTAAAATCTCAATAGATGATTTTTACAAAACCAGAGAAGATAGAGTTAATCTGTCTAAAAGAATACATCCTATGCTCTTAACAAGAGGTGTGCCAGGTACACATGATATTAAAATGATGTTAGATTTTTTTAAAAATTCAAAAAAAAAGAAATTCGAAAAAATGAAACTGCCTTTGTTTGATAAATCTATAGATGATAGACTACCAAAAAAAAAATGGTACGAAATAAAAAAAAGACCAGATGTTATAATTCTTGAAGGATGGTGTGTTGGGGCTAAAGCACAAACAAATCAAGAAATAAAGAAATCAATGAATAGTATGGAAAAAACAATGGATAAACAATTAAAATGGAGAAAATTTGTTAATTATAATCTACAAACATCTTACAAAAAATTATTTAAACAATTGGATATTTTACTTTATTTAAAAGCAAGCAATTTTAATCAACTTCGAAAGTGGCGACTAAAGCAAGAGAAAAAATTAAAAATACAAACGAAAAATAAAAAAAACCTTAAAATTATGGATAAAAAAGATGTGATAAGTTTTATGCAAACTTATCAGAGAATAACAGAAAATATGTTTAAAAATGTACCCAAATATGCTTCTATTGTAATGAATTTAAATAGTAGTCACCAAATTAAATCAGTTATCTATAAAAAATGAAATTTTTAATAACCATTTTTTTTATTTTTGTTTTAAATATTAGTCATGTTTTAAGTGACAATTTATATGACGCGTTAAAAATTACATATAAAAACAACAAAGAGCTTAATGCAGAGAGGGAAAATGTTAATATTGCTGAGCAAGATCTTAAAATTTCAAAGGGAAATTATCTTCCAAGTGGAACAATTACTGGATCTAAAAGCCAGCAAGATACAAATAAATTAACTAATCAAAGTGGAGGAGATGCTGCTATCAATGATGTTGATCCGTTAAATACAACTATCAAGCTTGAGCAAACTTTAATAGATTTTGGAAGAAATGCTGAACTTAAAAAAAGCAAATTAGGTTTAAGTCTGTCAAAAGAAAAATTAAAAAAAACAGAACAAGAAATTTTCTACAAAGCTATTGAGGCTTATTCAAATTTGATAGCATCTATTGAAAGAGTTAAAATAAATGAAAGAAATTTGAATTTGCTTACACGTCAAGTAGAAAATGACAAAACTAGATTAGAGATTGGGCAAATAACACTTTCGGATTTATCTCAATCAGAGTCCTCTTTAGCTGGAGCTGAAGCAAAAAATATAAAAGCCATAAACGACTTAACCACTAGCAAATTAAATTATGAAAATGTTATCGGAAAAATTAACAATGTCGATAATTTAAACAAAACTTTAAATCCAATATCACCACTGCCAAAATCATTAAGTGAAGCAATTGAGATATCAAATAATAACAATCCAGATATAATAATTGCAAGGATTGAATATGAACAATCAGAAAAAGATATAAAAATATCTAAAGCAGATTTGGCACCTACTGCAACATTATCTGTAGAAAGATCTAACACCGAAGATTTCAGCTCTACAATTGATGAAAAAGAGCAAGATACAATTAAAGCAACTATTACATGGCCTTTTTTCTCGGGCGGAAAAAATTTAGCTAATGTTAATAAAAATCAAAGTGAAAAAATAAGAAAAAGATTATTATTAGACAATACAATAAAATCCAGTGAAACAAACATAGCTAGTGCTTGGTCAAATTATCAATCATCCGAAAGTATTTTAACATCTATAAGAGCTCAAGTTAATGCTGCTGAGATTGCAAACGAGGGAATAACAGAAGAGTATCAAAGAGGGTCTAGGAGCACTTTAGATTTTATTCAGTCTACTGCAATATTGTTGGACGCTAGAATCTCTCTAGCTAATTCTGAAAAAGACTTTATTTTAGCTCAATATAACCTTCTAAAATCAGTGGGACTTTTAAATAGTAACTACCTAAACATTAAATAAATTAAGTATTTTAGAGAATTGCAGATTTTTATTGCAAATGAGAACAAAAGTAGTACAAATAATTTATGATTCGAATGTTAATAAATTACAAAAAAGAGGCATAAAATGACGAAAAATAACTTAAAAGTGGTCAAATCCGCAAAAGATAAAGATTTGGAAAACAAAGAAAAAAATAAAGCGTTAGACGCAGCTATAAGCCAAATTACTGATACCTTTGGAAAAGGTTCAGTCATGAAGCTTGGTCAACAAAAGGCTATGGATGTTGAATCTATTTCAACAGGATCATTAAGCTTAGACCTTGCTCTTGGAATAGGAGGCCTTCCCAAAGGAAGAATTATAGAAATTTACGGACCAGAGTCTTCTGGAAAAACAACATTGGCTTTACAAGTTTTAGCTGAAGCACAAAAAGCTGGTGGGACATGCGCATTTATAGATGCTGAGCATGCTTTAGACCCGGTATATGCAAAGAAATTAGGAGTTGATACAGACTCTTTATTAATATCTCAGCCAGATACGGGCGAACAAGCTTTAGAAATTACTGATACATTAATTAAATCTGGTTCTCTATCGGTTTTAGTTGTCGACTCTGTTGCAGCTTTAACACCTAGAGCTGAAATCGAAGGTGACATGGGAGATCATCATGTAGGTCTTCAAGCAAGGTTAATGTCACAAGCACTGAGAAAACTAACAGGTTCTATTTCAAGAACTAATACAATGGTCATTTTTATTAACCAAATCAGGATGAAAATTGGTGTAATGTTTGGTAGTCCGGAAACTACATCAGGCGGTAATTCACTTAAATTTTATTCTTCAGTTAGAATGGACATTAGAAGAATTGGTGCAATTAAAGATAAAGAACAAATTATTGGAAATAGCACAAGAGTTAAGGTAGTTAAAAACAAAGTTGCTCCACCATTTAAAGTAGTTGAGTTTGATCTAATGTATGGAAAAGGAATTAGCAAAACAGGTGAGTTAATTGATCTAGGTGCCAAAGCAGATATAGTTGAAAAATCAGGAGCGTGGTATGCATATAAAGGTGAAAAAATAGGTCAAGGTAAGGAAAATGCAAAACTTTACTTAGAGCAAAATCCTAAAGCAGCTGCTGAAATTGAGATGGCTATCAGAGAGAAAGCTGGCTTAATTTCGAAGAAAATAGAGGGAAATCCTATAGAAAAGGAAAAAGTAGAGGCAGCAGAAGCTGTAACTGAGGAAGTTCCTTCAAAAAAGAATTAGCATAAATCTTTTAGCATTAAAAAGGGCGCCTTATTAAGGCGCCTTTTTTTTTAATTAGAATTTACTTACACTGAAAAAACGGTATTTTAAATGAAATGCCAAATAATACATTAAACGATATAAGAAAAACATTTCTTGAATATTTTAAAAAAAATGGTCATGAAATAGTTGGATCAAGTAATTTAGTACCGAACAACGATCCTACGTTAATGTTCGCTAACTCAGGAATGGTTCAATTTAAAAATGTATTTACAGGACTTGAAAAAAGAAACTACAAAAGAGCTACTACCTCACAAAAATGTGTAAGAGCAGGGGGTAAACACAATGATTTAGAAAATGTAGGTTACACCCCAAGACACCATACTTTTTTTGAAATGTTGGGTAATTTTTCATTTGGAGACTACTTTAAAGAGCGTGCAATTGAACTTGCTTGGAATTTGATTACCAAGGATTTTGGAATTGACAAGAATAAGCTTTATTTTACAGTATTTAATGAAGATGATGAGGCCTTCAATTTATGGAAGAAAATTACTGGTTTTGGAGATGATAGAATAATAAAGATTTCTACATCAGATAACTTTTGGTCCATGGGTGAAACAGGACCATGTGGACCTTGTTCAGAGATTTTTTACGATCATGGGGATCAATTATCTGGTGGATTGCCTGGAACTAAAGACCAAGACGGAGATAGATATATAGAAATTTGGAATTTGGTTTTCATGCAATTTGAACAAATTTCAAAAGACAAAAGAATTAATCTACCAAAGCCATCAGTTGATACCGGTATGGGTTTAGAGAGAATTACCGCTCTATTACAAAACACTCATGATAATTATAAAAGTGATCATTTTAAAAAATTAATTGAATCTATATCAGACACGGTAAAAGTAAAAGCTGATGAAAATAACATTGCAAGTTTTAGAGTGATTGCAGACCATCTAAGAGCGAGCTCGTTTTTATTAGCTGAAGGAGTATTACCCTCAAATGAAGGAAGAGGCTATGTTCTAAGAAGAATTATGAGAAGAGGAATGAGACACTCTCATTTATTAGGCTCAAAAGATCCAGTGTTTCACAATATTTTTAAAAGTCTATTAAATGAAATGTCAGATAGCTATCCAGAACTAGAAAGAGCCCAATCATTAATTAAAGAAACATTAAAAATGGAAGAAGAAAAATTTTTAGTTTTACTCGAAAGAGGTATGAAAATTTTAGATGAAGAGATCTCTAAGATAGATAAAGTCTTGCCTGGTGAGGTCGCATTTAAATTATATGATACTTACGGTTTCCCTTTAGATTTGACTGAAGATATTCTTAAAAATAAATCTTTAAAAATTGACAATGATAAGTTTCAAAGTCTTATGCAAGAAAGTAAAGAGCTTGCAAAAAAAAATTGGAAAGGATCTGGAGATGCTGCTGTAGATGAAATATGGTTTGATATCAAAGATAAAGTTGGAGCAACAGAATTTTTAGGTTATGAAAAAATACAATCAGAGGGAGTTATTTTAAAACTGATCAAAGATAATAATGAAGTCGATAGTTTAAAAAATGGTGAGAAAGGAATGATTATTGTAAACCAAACACCTTTTTATGGAGAGTCTGGAGGTCAATTAGGAGACATAGGAAAAATAAATTCAGGCACTAATTCATTTATAGTAAATGATGTTCAAAAAAAATTAGGAAATTTATTTGTTCATTATGGATCAATGGAAAAGGGATGTTTGAAAGTTGGTGAAAGCGTGGAATTAAAAATAGATAGTGAAAGAAGAGAAAATATCAAAGCTTATCATTCAGCAACTCATCTTTTACATGAGTCTTTAAGAAGAACTCTTGGAAAACACGTTATGCAGAAAGGGTCCTTAGTTGCTCCAGATAGATTACGCTTTGATTTTAGTCATATGAAGCCAATATCTAATGATGAAATGCTTAAAATTGAGGAAATAGCAAACGAGATAGTTAATAAAAAGTCGGATGTCATAACTAGAATAATGACACCTGAAGAGGGCATAGAACATGGGGCTTTAGCCTTATTTGGAGAGAAATATGGTGACGAAGTAAGAGTGGTTTTTATGGGAGATGAGGGCAACAAATATTTTTCAACTGAATTATGTGGTGGAACTCACGTTAAAAATACTGGTGATGTTGGAAAATTAAAGGTTATTAGTCAATCTTCTATAGCCGCAGGGGTCCGAAGAATTGAGGCTTTAAGAGATAAACAATTAGAGGACTTTTTAAAAGATAAAGAAAAACAATCAAATTTATCAGTCCAAAAAGATGAGAAGACCATAACGATGTTAGCTAAGGATATAGAAGCCTTTGGAGGCAAGCCAAATCTTGAAAATAAAAATACAAAAGATTTAATTAAAGATTTAACAAAACAATTAGAAAAGTTATCAATAAGTAAAATTTTAAATGATAAATCAAAAAATATAATTAAAGATGAAACTATAAATAATATTAAAGTAAGATTTCAAAAAATTTCTGATTTACCACCAAAAGAACTGAGAGGATTAGTTGACAAAGGAAAAAAAGATATAGGAGAAGGTTTAATAATCATATTCGCAAGCAAAGATGAAAAAGTAGGACTCGCAGTAGGAGTAACAACAAAGCTCACATCAAAATACGACGCTGTAAAATTTGCAAAACTAGGCTCGGAAATAATTGGTGGAAAAGGTGGGGGAGGAAGACCAGACTTTGCTCAAGCTGGAGGTTTATCAGAAAATAAAATAGACGAGGCCTTTGAAAAATTAAAAGTTTTGATCTAATCTTTTTTGAAGATTGCTGTCGATAACATCCAAAAATTGATTTGTTGTCAAAAATTTTGTATCAGGTCCGATTAATATTGCTAAATCTTTTGTCATTGCACCACTCTCGACTGTTTCAATACAAGTTTTTTCTAAATTTTTGACAAATTTTTTTAAGTCTTCGTTTTCATCTAGTTTTGCTCTGTGGTATAAACCTCTTGCCCATGCAAATATAGATGCAATAGGATTCGTAGATGTTTCTTTTCCTTGTTGATGCATTCTATAATGTCTTGTAACAGTTCCGTGTGCTGCTTCTGCTTCTATAGTTTTTCCATCTGGACTCATTAATACACTAGACATTAATCCTAAAGAACCAAAACCTTGAGCTACAGTATCCGACTGAACATCACCATCATAGTTTTTACAAGCCCATATATAATTTCCATTCCATTTCATAGCACAAGCTACCATGTCATCTATAAGTCTGTGCTCATATGTAATTCCTCTATCTTTAAATTTTTCTACAAATTCTTTTTCATATATTTCTTGAAATATATCTTTAAATCTACCATCATATTGTTTTAGAATTGTATTTTTTGTTGATAGAAATACTGGCCATCTTCTATTAAGCCCATAATTCATACAAGCTCTCGCAAAATCTTTTATTGATTGATCCAAATTATACATCGACATAGCAACCCCTGGTCCTGGAAAATTAAATACTTCAAATTCTTTTTTTTCTTTACCATCTTCAGATGTCCACTTAATTTCTAATTTACCTTTTCCTGGAACTTGAAAATCAGTAGCTCTATATTGATCTCCGAAAGCATGTCTTCCAATACAAATTGGATTTTCCCAACTA